>CAZOLL010000057.1:0-13842 GCA_964580365.1 uncultured Phycisphaeraceae bacterium | reverse complement strand
TTCTGGATCGAGCAGGGCATGCCGTACGGCATCGATCGCGCGCGACACTACGTGCGCGAGCTGCTCGCCTCCGACGACGGCAAGAAGGCGATCGAGAAGGCGCTCGCGTCCCCTGCCTACTTCTCGTGCCTGTGCGACTACCGCAAGCACGGCTTCGAGCGCGAATTCCCCGAGATCGCCACGCCGTCCATGAACGGCTCCCGCGAGAAGAAGCCCGAGCGCGCCGCGACCTGAGCCGCGCGCGGCTCGATATCCTCCGGCACCCGTCCACCGGAGGAGACGCCATGTTCTCGAGTCGCCGGTTCCCGCTCGCCCTCGAGACGCGCTGAGCCCGCCCCGCGCGCGATGTCGACCCGCGCCACCCGCACCACTTCCGCGCTCCTCCTCGTGCTCGCCGCGTCGCTCGCGGCGAACCTCGTGGGCATCGGCTTCGCGATGCCGCGGCACTACGACCCGTCGGTCGACGCCGTGCACCCGGTGCTTTCGCTCGATGTCGCGCGCAACGCGTTCGCTCCGCGCAGCAAGCTGACGCTCAAGTACCCGCGCGTGCACCTGCTGGTCGTCGGCGTCGTGCAGCGCGCGTGGCTGTGGGCGCACGACGGATTCGAGGAAGGCGAAGCGAAGAACGCCGCGCTGATGGCGACGCTCGACTCCGACCATGGCGGCGACTGGCTCGAGCTGCGCGAGCGCCTGCGGCCGCAGTCGGACGCGATCGCAGAGCTGATCGTCGTCGGACGCGTCGTCTCGGCGATCGCCGGCACGTTGAACGTCCTCGCGCTGTTCCTGTTCGCGCGCGCGTTGTTCGGCGCGGCGACCGGGTTGCTCGCGGCGGCGCTCGCGGCGTTCTGCTACCCGCTGGTCCACTACGCGCACACGCTGAACGTCGACACGCTCGTCATGGCGTTCGGCGTGCTCGCGCTGCACGCGGGAGTGCGCGCGGTGCAGACCGGCTCGCTCGCGCGCCTGTTCACGAGCGCGCTGTTCATGACGCTCGCGGTCGGCACCAAGGACTACGCTTACGGCTGGTTCCTCCTCACCGCGCCCCTCCTTGTCTGGCTGTTCGCGCGGCCGGGCGAGCTCGCGCCGGCCACGCCGCCGCGACGCCTGCCGGTCCTCGGCGTCCTCGTCGTGGGCGCGCTCGCGATCGTCGCCTACCTCGTCGCGCAGGGCCTGCCGTTCGATCGCGAGGGGTTCGTCGAGCACACGCGCTTCCTGTTCAGCCCCGGCGTCGACTCGTTCCGCCAGGTCGATCCGCACACGCTGTCCGGGCAGTGGAGCCTGTTCGTGCGCGTCCTGCGCGAGACGACGATCGCCGCCGGGTGGCCGGTCGTGATCGCGGCGCTGATTGGCATCGTGCTGATGTTCCGCGCCGCGCCGAAGAAGGCGCTCCTCGTCGTCGTTCCGGCGATCTCGTTCGACCTCACGTTCCTCGCGCCGATCGGGTTCACCTTCGTGCGCTTCCTGGTCCCGATCCTCTACGCGCTGTTCGTCGCCGCCGCGTTCTGCTGCGTCGCGCTGATCGAGCGGCGCGGCTCGCGGCTCGCCGGCGCGGCGCTCGCACTGGTGCTCGTCGGTCACGCCGTGTGGCGCACCGCGCGGCTCGACGCGATGCTGCGAAACGATCCGATCGACGCGGCGACCGAGTGGCTCGCGACGAACGTCCCGCCAGGCGCACGCGTGCTCGCGTGGTTCGATCTGCCGCTGCAGACGATCGAGCCGCCGCCGCAGGCGAAGAGCTACCTGTTCAAGGACCTCACGGATTCTCCGCCCGCCGACTTCGGAGTCCCCGACTTCTTCTTGATGTCGCGCTACGACACGACGGCGACCGCCGCGGACCCGCACCCGGAGCCGGTGATCCCCGTGAAGGAGTTCCGCCGCTTCGGCGCGCGGCTCGTGCTCGATCGATCGTTCGACCCGATGTTCGAGCACCCGATCCGCGCGCAGGCGGCGTTCCAGCCGCACGTGTTCGTGTACCGCCGCGCGCAGTAGACTCGCGCCCCGTGATGGGCGCGACCTCGACACGCATCGCGATCGTCCTGCTCGCCGCCCTCGCCGCGGCGTCCGTTCTCGCCGCGCCGCCCGAAGACGACGGCGAGCGCCTGCCGGCCGCTGCGGCGCGCGCGGTCGACTTCGCCGCCGACGTCGAGCCGATCCTCGCGACGCGCTGCGTCGCGTGCCACGGGCCGACGAAGCAGAAGGGCGACCTTCGCCTCGACTCGCGCGACGCGCTGCTTTCGGGCGGCAAGTCCGGCCCTGCGATCGTCGAGCGCGACGGCCGGGCGAGCGCGATCCTGCGTCGCGCCGCGGGGCTCGACGGCAAGAAAGCGATGCCGCTCTCCGGCCGGCGCCTCTCCGACGCGCAGCTCGCGCTCGTGCGCGCGTGGATCGACCAGGGCGCGCCGTGGCCCGCGGACCACGAGATCGACCGCGGCTCGATCGAGGAGCCGCGGCACTGGGCGTACCAGCCGATCACGTCGCCGGCTCTTCCCGACGTACAGCACGTCGAACGCGTGCGCGATCCGATCGACCGCTTCGTCGAGGCGCGCCTCGAGCAGGAAGGCGTCGAGCCGGCGCCCGAAGCCGATCGCGCGACCCTTCTGCGCCGCCTCTCGCTCGACCTCGTCGGTCTGCCGCCGACGCCGGAAGAAGTGGATGCGTTCGTCGCCGACGCGAACGACGGCGCGTTCGAGCGGCAGGTCGACCGGCTGCTCGCGTCGCCGCACTTCGGCGAGAAATGGGCGCGCTGGTGGCTCGACCTCGCGCGCTACGCCGACACGCACGGCCACGAGAAGGACCCGCAGCGCACGATGTGGCGCTGGCGCGACTGGGTGATCGACGCGTTCGACCGCGACCTGCCGTTCGACCGCTTCACGACCGAGCAGATCGCCGGCGACCTCCTGCCCGACGCCGACGAGTCGACGCGCCTCGCCACCGGCTTCCACCGCAACACGATGAAGAACGACGAAGGCGGCGTCGACCCGGAGGAGGATCGCAACCACGTCCTCGTCGACCGCGTGAACACCACCGCCACCGCGTGGCTCGGCTCGACGCTGCAGTGCGCGCAGTGCCACGACCACAAGTTCGACGCGTTCACGCAGGAGGACTACTACCGCTTCTACGCGTTCTTCGCGGACGCCGCGGAGGTCGAGGTCCCCGCACCGACGGCCGAGTTCCGCGCGAACGAGGCGCGCCGGAACGCCGAGATCGCGGCGATGAACGCCACGCTCGCCGGCGACAACGCGGAGTGGGATGCGGCGTTCGACCGATGGGCCGCGACTCCCGCGATCGAGCCGCGATGGCGCGCGCTGGTGCCGAAGTCGGTCGCGTCGCTCGGCGGAGCCACCGCGACGATCGCCCAGAACGGCGACGTGCTGCTCTCGGGTGCGAACCCGGACAACGATCGCCTCACGCTCGTCGTCGACGTCGGTCCGGCGACCGCCATCACGGCGCTGCGCTTCGACGTGCTGACCGATCCGAGTTTGTTCCGGGGCGGCCCCGGGCGCGGTGAGAACGGCAGCTTCGTGATCAACAAGGTCTCCGCGACCGTCGCGCCCGCGGATCATCCGGAGACGGCGCGTCCGCTGGTCTTCACGAGTGCGCGGGCGGACTACGTGCAGTCCGGCCACCGCGCGGAGAACCTGGTCGACGACGTGCCCGGCCCCGGATGGGCGACCGACGCCTGGAAGGACGACGGCCACGTCCCTCGCGCGGTAGTCCTGCTGCTCGCGGAGCCGCTCGTCCTCGACGCGCCGGCGACGCTCGTCGTGAAGATCGTCGAGAGCTCGCAGTGGCCGCGCGCCACGGTCGGCAAGTTCCGGGTTTCGGCGACGGAAGATGCCCACGCCGAGCTCGCGTTTGCGGGCGACGCGCCGCTGCGCGCAGCCCTCGCGCTCGAACCGGCGCGACGATCGGAGCCGGACGTTGCGATCTGCCGGACGCTGTTCCGCTCGATCGCCCCGGAGACACTCTCGCTGCGCCAGCGCATCGCCGCCGCGAGCGCGTCGTTCCCGATGCCGCCGACCGCGCTCGTGATGGCGCCGGCGACCGAGCACCGGCCGTCGCACCTCTTGCGCAAGGGGAACTTCCTCGACCCCGGGCCGGAAGTCTCGGCGGGCGTGCCGGCCGTGCTTCCGCAGATCGCGACGCAAGGAGCGACGCCCGCCGATCGCCTCGCGCTCGCGCGCTGGCTCGTGTCGAAGGACAACCCGCTGACCGCGCGCGTGATCGTGAACCGCGTGTTCGCCGAACTGTTCGGCCGCGGCCTGGTCGCGACGCAAGACGACTTCGGAGTGCAAGGCGAGCCTCCGACGCATCCGGAGCTGCTCGACCACCTCGCCAGCTCGTTCGTCGCCGACGGATGGAGCACCAAGCGGTTGATCCGCCGCCTCGTCACGTCGGCCGCGTGGCGGCGCTCGTCGCGCGTCACGCCCGACGCGCTCGAGCGCGATCCGTCGAACCGGTGGCTCGCGCGCGCGAACCGCTGGCGCGTCGAGGCCGAAACCGTGCGCGACGTCGCGTTGTCCGCGGCGGGCCTGCTCTCGGAGAAGAAGTTCGGGCCGAGCGTCTTCCCGCCGCAACCCGACGGCGTGTGGTCGATGATCTACAGCGCCGACAAGTGGGAGACGAGCACGGGCGAAGACCGCCACCGCCGCGGCCTCTACACGTTCTGGCGCCGGACCGCGCCGTACCCGAGCTTCGTCGCGTTCGACGCGCCGAGCCGCGAGGTCACCTGCACGCGGCGCGTCCCGACGACGACCCCGCTGCAGGCGCTCGTCACGCTGAACGACCCGGCGTTCTTCGAGTGCGCGCAGGCTCTCGCCGGACGCATGGAGGACGAAGGAGGCGCATCCGCCGCGGAGCGCGTGCGCCGCGGATTCCGCCTCTGCGCCGGCCGCGCGCCGAGCGACGCCGAGCTCGCGCGACTTTCGAGCTACCTCGACGCCGAAAGCGCGGCGCTCGCGAGCGATGCGGAATCTGCGACGAAGCTCGCGGGCGACGGCGCGACGGCCGAGCGCGCGGCGCTCGTGATGGTCGGCAACGTGCTGCTCAACCTCGACGAAACGCTGACGCGGGAGTGACGATGCGCCGACGCGACTTCCTGAAGACCGTCGCGAAGGGCGGCGCGCTCGGCGCGCTGGCCGCGCTCGGCGGCTTCGACCCTCTGCGCGTCGCACGCGCGGGCGGCGCACCGATCGCGTTCTCGCCGACCGACCCGCTCCTGCCGCGCGCGCCCCATTTCCCCGGCCGTGCGAAGAGCGTGATCTACGTGCACTTCGAGGGCTCCCCGTCGCAGCACGACCTGTTCGACCCGAAGCCCGCGCTCGTGAAGCACGACGGGCAGCCGTGCCCCGAGGAGTACCTGAAGAACGAGCGCTTCGCGTTCATCAAGGGCACGCCGCTCCTCTTGAAGTCGCCGTACGCGTTCGCTCAGCACGGTCAGTGCGGCATGTGGCTGTCGGAGCTCCTGCCCGAATTGGCGAAGGTCGTCGACGACGTCGCGTGGATCAAGTCGATGACGACCGACGCCTTCAACCACGGCCCGGCGCAGCTCCTGCTGCAGACCGGGTCGCAGGTGGTCGGCCGGCCGTCGTTCGGCTCGTGGGTCACCTACGCGCTCGGCTCCGAGTGCCGCGACCTGCCGGGCTTCGTCGTGATGCTCTCCGGCGGCGGGCAGCCGTCGGCGGGGAAGTCGTGCTGGAGCGCGGGCTTCCTCCCGAGCGTCTTCCAGGGCGTCGAGCTGCGCGGCGCGGGCGCACCGGTCCTGTTCCTCGAGAACCCGCCGGGCGTCGACGTCGCGCGGCGGCGACGCTCGCTCGACGCGATCTCCGATCTGAACCGCATGCATCAACAGGAGGAGGGCGACCCGGAGATCGCCACGCGCATCGCGGCCTACGAGCTGTCGGCGCGCATGCAGGCCGTCGCGCCCGAGGCGATGAACGTCGCGCTCGAAGAACGTGCGACCCTCGAGCGCTATGGCATCGACCCGTCCGATCCGGGCAAGCCCGGCCTCGCGAAGAACCTCCTGCTCGCGCGCCGCCTGGTCGAGCGCGGCGTCCGCTTCGTTCAGCTCTACGACCGCGGCTGGGACAGCCACGGCACCGGCACGACCGATGACATCGTCATCTCGCTGCCGCGGAAGTGCCGCGAGATGGACCGCCCCGCCGCCGCGCTGATCGCCGACATGAAGGAGCGCGGCCTGCTCGAGTCGACGCTCGTCGTGTTCTCGGGCGAGTTCGGCCGCACGCCGATGAACGAGCGGCGGAACGGCTCGACGCACCTCGGCCGCGACCACAACCCGCACGCCTTCACGATGTGGATGACCGGCGCGGGCGTGAAGCGCGGCCTCGTGCTCGGCGAGACCGACGAGCTCGGCTACTACGCGACCGAGGACGTGGTCCACGTGCACGATCTGCAGGCGACGATCCTGCACCTGCTCGGCTTCGACCACGAGCGGCTGACCTATCGGTGGCAGGGCCGCGACTTCCGCCTCACGGACGTGTTCGGGAAGGTGATCGAGAAGGTCCTCGCCTGACGGGGAGCGCGAACACCCGATTCGCCCACCGGCATGAGACCGACCTGAACTTCGGGGTTCGTGAATTCCGATACACCGAGCGATAGCGTCTGACCTGCGAGACGGGTTGCCGGACCCGACCGGGGGCGTGAGGTGTCGGACTCGAACCGTGATGCGTCGCTCGACGCACTGCGTTGCGTCGCGATCATTCGTGTGATCGCGATGCACACGCTTTCGCGATTGCACCCCGGACACTTCGTCGCATTGACGTTCGTGTTTCCGGGGATGCCGATCGTCTTCGCCGTCAGCGGAGCAGTCGCATGGCTCGCGCTCTCGTCGGGCGATCGCGACGAGCGCGGACGCTTCTGGCGCAAGCGCGCGCACCGCCTCCTGTGGCCGTACTGGACCTACGTCGCGTGCGTCGTCGTGCTCCTGTTCGTGACGGAGCGCGTCTGCAACGACTCGTGGCACCACTTCGACCACAGCGGCGTGCTCGATTGGTTCCTCCCGATCTTCACGCCCGCGGCGAGCCCCGCGTTCTCCCGGCTCGGCACGCACCTGTGGTTCCTCGCGCCGTTCGCGTTCTTGCTCGCGTTGGCGCCGCTCACCATCGCGCTGCATCGGCGCGCGCCTTGTCTCGGCGCGGCGGTGTTCGCGGCCGCGGCCGTCGCGCTCGTGCTGTCGGGGTGCGCCGTGCCGGCGGTCGTGCGCGACACGCTCGCGTACGGTGCCGCGTTCCAGTTCGGGTTCGCGCTCGCCGACGGCCGGCTCGCGCGAGTCCCCCGCGCCGCGCTGGTCGCGGGGGCGGCATTGCTCGCGAGCGCCGGAGTCGCGCTGCATCAGCGGTTCGCTCCCGACCTCACTCTGCAGGACCTGCCGATCGCGAACGTCCTGGTCGGCTTCGCGTGGCTGGGCGTCTGGCTCGTGCTGCGCGAGCCGATCGCCCGCGCGTTCGCACGGCCCGTGCCGGCGGCGTTCTGCCGCGCGGTCAACCGCCGCTCCTACACGCTCTACCTTTGGGGTCCGGCGGCGAACGACGTCGCGATCCGCGTCGCGCTGCAGACGGACCCGGCGATGCGCGCGTTCGCGCTGTTCGCGTTGACTGCAGTCGTGCTCGTGTCGTTCGCGTGGGTGTTCGGGCGTGTCGAGGACATGTCGGCGCAACGCACGCCCGCCACGTTGCGGCTCGGCCGGGCGCGCGCCGGCGGATGACGCGCGCCGGACCGCGCGCGTCCGGTCAGCCGTTCTCCTTCGCCGCGGGGTCGATGCCGTCCTTCGCGAGATCGTCGCGCGAGGCGACGTCGGCGACCGTGCCCGGCGGGTTCTCGTACCACCCCGCCGCGGAATCGGCGGCCACCTCCTCGCGCACCTTCAGGATCGTGAACATCCCGCCCATCGTGATGTATCCGAACGGGCCGGTGCCTCCGACCATCGGCAGGCTGTTCTTCGGCACGTGCGTCTCGTCCGTATCCCCGCCCGTCGCGTCCATCGTCATGTAGTCCGGCATCGACGCGCCGATCGCGTCGTCGAACTTGCTCGGGTCGACGCCGATCAGGTTCGGGATGCCGTGACCCATCTGCGTCATCACGTGGTGCGTCATGTGGCAGTGCATCGCCCAGTCGCCCGGCTTCGCGACCAGCTCGACCGTGCGCGTGCTGCCGACGGGGACGAGCACCGTCGTCTCGGGCCATCGTCCCGCGGGCGGGATCACGCCGCCGTCGGTCTCGACCACCTCGAAGTGATGCCCGTGCAAGTGCATCGGGTGATGATCCATCGCGCTCAGGTTCCCGAAGCGGATCCGGACGCGCTCGCCGGCGCGCGCGATCAGCGGCTGGGTCGCGGGGAAGATCTTCGCGTTCAACGTGATGACGTTGAAGTCGGTCATCTCGTTCGGGTCGGGGCGGCTCGCGCCCGGCGCGATCTTCCATTCGCTGAGGAGGAACGCGTAGTCGCGGTCCGGCGCGGGTTCCTGCCGCTCGCGAGGATGGATGACGAAGAGGCCCATCATCCCGAGCGCCATCTGGGTCATCTCGTCGTGATGCGAGTGGTACATGTAGGTGCCGTGCTGCACGAGCGTGAACTCGTACTTGAACGTCTCGCCCGGCTCGATCGCGCGCTGCGACAGACCTCCCACCCCGTCCATTCCGTTCGGCACGAAGACGCCGTGCCAGTGGACCGTCGTCGACGCGGGCAACCGATTGGTCACGTAGATCCGAACGCGATCGCCCTCGACCGCCTCGATCGTCGGGCCGTGCACGCGGCCGTTGTACCCCCAGCAGTGCGCGCGCAGACCCGGCGCGAACTCGTGGTGCACTTCCTCGGCGATGAGGTGGAAGACCTTCACGTCGTCGATCACCTTGAACGGCAGGCTCGCGCCGTTGGGCGTGACGACCGGACGGTAGTCCCGGCCGGGGAGCCCGGGCGCGAGCGGCTCGCGCCGCGGCGCGGCGGGAGCGGCCCACGCGCTCGACGCGCGCGCGATCGCGGCCGCTCCGACGGCCATCACGGATGCGGACTGCAAGAACCTCCTGCGGCTCGGGTCGGTCATCGGTGGGCTCCCTTCGAATCGCCGGCGGCGTGATCGCCCCGGCGCGGCGCGCGGGCGGCGCCGGTGCCATGGGTCGCGTCGCTCAGGCGCTCGTCGTTCAGGTTTCCGGCGAGCAGCTCGGCCAGGTCGAGCCGGGCGACCGCGAGTTCGCGCAACGCCGAGACGTGCTCCGCCTCCACGTCGAGCTCGCGTCGCTTTGCGCTCAAGACGTCGAAGGCGCCGATCTGCATCGCGTTGTAGTTCTGCAGCGTCTCGCGAACGAGGCGCGCCGCGCTCGGCAGCTGCGCCTCGCGCAGGAACCGCGCGCGCTCGGCCGAGGACAGCACGCGCTCGCGGAACGCGCGGGCCGCGGCGCGGGTCTCCACGGCGCTCGCTGCGACGTCGTTCAGCGCCGCGCGCAGCTCGGCCTCCGCGGCCGCGATCGCCGCCTGTCCTCGATCGAAGAACGGCAACGGGATCCGGAACGCCGGACCGAATCCCCACCCGGCGGCGCTCTCCTGCTTCGCCGCGACTCCGACCTCCGCGGAGCGGAGGTAGGGCTCCCACGATCCGAGGTTGCCGCGCTGCGCGGCGGACTCGGCGCGCGCGCGATCCGCGGCGATCGCGAGGCTGCGTCCGACGGCGCGGCCCTCGACGTCGTCGAGTCCCGCATCCTGCGGCGGAAGCTCGGCGAGGCGGCCGGAGATCGTCCACTCGGTGTCGGCGCCCCACAAGCCGAGCAGGAGGTTCAGCTCCTCGCGCGCCAGTCGCGCGTCCGCGATCGCGTCGGCGGCGTCGAGTCGCGCGGATCCGAGCGCGACGACTTCCGCCGTCAGCTCCGGGTCGGTCACGTTGCCCGCACGGTGAAGTTGTTCCATCAAGTCGCGCGCGCTCTCCGCCGCGACCAGCATGCGCCGGCGGACCTGCTCGGAATCCTGCGCGGCCCGAACGTCGACGAACGCACGGCGGACGTCGAAGGCCAGCGCGACAACCGCGCGCTTCACCTCCGCCTCGCGCTCGCGGAGGTCGGCCGCGGCGACGCTCTTGCGCAGCGGGACGAAGAACAGCTCGACGAAAGACTCCACCAGCTCGAGCTCGATCTCGCGGCCGTCCTCGAAGAACTTCGCGTTGCCGCTGAATACCGGGTTCGAGAGCAGCCCGGCGCGCACGAGGTCGGCGCGCGCGACGCCGAGTCGTTCGAAACGCGCCCGGACGCGGCCGTTGTTCAGGAGCGCGATCTTCACCGCGTCGTCCTCGGTGAGCCCGTCCGCGAGGAGCGCGCGCGCCTCCGCGGGAAGCGCGCCGTTCAACGGATCCGCGCCCGGTGCGGCGAGCGGCGCACCCGCGCGCTCGGCGACGTCGCGCTCGAGCGCGGCGGCCGACTCGCTCGTGGACGACGGCCCGGACGCGCACGATGCGAGCGCGAGTGCTGCCGAGAGAACGCCGAGGGCGGACGGAGCGCGGCTCATCGGCGGAGCCCCGAACTGCCGCGTCCGTGCCCCGGCATCGGGGGCATGTGCGGCATCGGAGGCATCGGGGCGACCTGGGGATCGACCGCCGGCGTCGCGGGGGCGACCTCGACGTCGAGCACCGTCGGGCGCGGCGGGATCGGCGCCGCGCTCGCCGCGGGCGAGGCGGGGTGCGTCGCCGGCGCTTCGGGCAGCGGCGGCAGCGGCGAACAACCGAAGAGCAACGCGAGGAAGCAGACGGGAACGCGCATCGATCCCTCCTTGTTCAGCGGCCGCCGCCTTCACTCGAGCTCTTCGGCTTCGCATCGTCCTTCGCCGGCGCGTCCTTGCGGAGCGACTTCGCTTTCTCCAGCACTCCGCTCGGGTCTTCCCTCACCTTTTCGATGCAGTCCGCCGACGACAGCCGGATCAGTGTGTCGCTCACGATGGCGAACGTGTTCTTCGCGACCGCTTCGCCGGTCACCGGGCACGCTTCGTTCTCGAGGTCGACCAGATCCGGCTCGAGCGCGCGCGCGAGCACGATCTGCGCGTTCTCGGTCGCCGCCGCGACGCAATCCTGGCAGCACAGGGCGATCTCGTACCCCTGCAGCTCGACGGTGACGGAGCTCCCCTCCACCGGATCGCCCGTGACCGGGCACTTCGTGTTGCCCGCCTTCTTCGTCGTGGGGTACGCCGAGCGGTATGCGGGCTCGAGATCCGCGCGGATCTTGGGGATGCACGACTTGCAGCACACGTAGATCCGACCGCGGTCGGTGTCGGTGTAGAGCTTGCTCGAGACCGGCTTGCCCATGATCGGGCAGCTCGTGTTCGGGAGGGTCGGCACCGTCACCTCGAGCGACGGTTTCTCCGGTGACGCGGGGACCGCGGGTGACGCGGGCGCGGCGGGCGGCGGCGTGGCGCCGCCGTCCTGGTTGGACGAGGTGAGGAAGAAGGACGCGAGGAGGACGAGGGACGACGACAACACGGTGAACTCCGAACGAGCGAGAAAATGAGCCTTCCGGAACGGACACGGTCGGGACGCCCGCAGGCCGCAGCGCAGTGCGGAGCGTTCGACGAGACGACGCGCACGAGGCGCGTCAACGACGAGGGAAGGCGTCGCTCAGAAACGGAGCGTGCAATACGCCAAACGCGCGAGGGTCGGGCGCACGAGCGGAGCGGTGGTCCTCAGGTCGATCGACGGCGCGTCGGGGAGGACGAAGCCGGGCTCGAAGTGCGCCGCGAGCGGCGCAAGAACCGTGACGTGGGCGTCCGGAAGCGCGACCGGCAGCGACTCGACGCGATCGGACGCGCCGCAACAGCAGCCGTGTCCCGGCGGTTTTTGGGTTGCCGGAATCGGCTTCGGCGCCGAGTCGTGCGAGCGCTTCGACTCGCAGCACGAATGCGCGCGGGAGGTGGTCGATTTCGTCGCGGCCGCGGTGCCCGCGGTCGCGCTCGGGCGACTGCCACAGTGCCCCGGATCGCACCGGCAGATCGGCACCGCCGGCGCGAACGCGACGAGCAGGCTGAGCAGGATGCGTCCGAAACCTCGCAACATGGCGCCGCACTCTATCCCTCGCGAATTGCCCACGCAACCGGACCGGGGCCGCTCCGCCGGCGCACGCAGTCCGACCGCTACACTTCTCGCCCCCTCATGAGCGATTCATGGCGCGATCTCTCCGACTCGATGCGCTCCGCGCGCCCGGTGTTCATCGTCGGCGTGCAGCGCAGCGGCACGACCGCGCTCAACTACACCCTCGCGCGCCATCCGACGTTCCTCGCCCGCGGCGATCTGTCGCCGGAGACGCGCATCTTCCGGCGGCCGGGGCTCGCGCGGACGATCCTCGGCCAGACCGGCGATCGGCAGCGGCTCTTGAAGTACCTGCTGCGCGACAAGGACGCCGCCCGGCGCATCGAGACGATGGTCGCCGAGATCCTCGCGGGGAAGGACGTCCCCGACGCGCGGCCGCAGAGCGTCGACCGGTTCGTCGCGCTCGGTTTCGACCACGTGGTGCGAGTGTTCTTCGCGATCGCGCAGGAAGTCCGCGCGTGCCGCCGCCTGCTCGAGAAGACGCCGATCCACGTGTTCTGCCGCGATGAGATTCTCACGACGTTCCCGAACGCGCGCGCGATCGTCTGCGTGCGCCATCCCGTCGGCGTGTTCGCGTCCTGCAAGAAGAAGATCGCGGCGCTCGAGCGCGAGCACCCCGGCGTCGACGCGAAGGCCCGCTACCCGTGGCTGTTCGCATCGGCCGAGCAGTTCGCCGAGCAGAATTGGCTGAAGCGCGTCGAGGCCGCGCAGGCGTGGCTCGCGAAGGCGCCGGAGACCGCGCACCTGCTCCGCTACGAAGACCTCACCGCGGACCCGAAGGCCGCCGTCGCGGAAATCTGCGCGTTCCTCGGCGAGCCGTTCGCGCAGGCCGACCTGTTCGACGCGGTCCCAGTGGCGCAGGACGCGCTCGGCACCCCGAAGACCCGCGCGCGGATCACGGCGAACGCCGACCGCTCGCGCGAGTTCGTCACCGACGCCGAACGCGCGTCGATCGAGCGTGCGGCGCGCCCGGCGATCGCCTCGCTCGGCTACCCGCACTGACGCGCGAGGCCGAGTCGCTCAGCGCACGTGGCCGGCGAGCGGCTTCGTCGACGACCGCCGCGCCGGCATCTCGGGGTCGGCGATCAACGCCTGCAGGTACACGTCGAGCGGCGGCAGGCTCGCGGGGACGAACGCCGGGAAGGAGATCGCGCTCGCCTCGGGCCACGCGCCGAGCGCGGTGGCGAGCGTCTTCGCGGCAGTGTTCTTCTCGATGAGGTACAGCGTCTCGGGCACGGTCGCGCCGTCGCCGGTGACTCCGTACATCTGGCCCGTGAGGTCGAACGTCAGTCCGGCGAACCGGTCCAGCAGGTCGCCGACGTAGGTCGCGGCGCCGGTCGTCGGGTCGACGGTCACGAGGTGCTGCGCCATCTGCCCGGGGAACGTGACGACGGCGAACAGCTTCGACGTCGTCTCGTCGAGCGCGAGCGCGTTGCCGATCGTGATCGTGTTGGACGGATCGACCATCGGCACCGACGCGATCGTGTTGCCGGTCGCGAGGTCGACGGGGCGCAGCAGGTTGTCCTGCGGCGAAACGGTCCAGACGTTCTGAGCGGAAGCGGAGGCGGTGAGACAGAAAGCAACGAGCGCCGCACGGAGCATCACGGGTGGACCCTCACGGAGGAAGCCGCGGAGCAGACTCGACGCACGGCCCGGTGCTCGGGATCAGTGCTGCGTTTTCGGCTCCGCGCACTTGCAAGGCGTCGCCTTGCAGCGCGGGCAACCCTCGCCGTACTTCGCGTGCGCCACCTGCTCGAGGTCGACGCCG
>CAZOLL010000056.1:0-13851 GCA_964580365.1 uncultured Phycisphaeraceae bacterium | reverse complement strand
GGCTTCCGCGCTGCTGCTCCTGTTGCTCCAGACCGATCCGTCCGATGCGGCGCCCGCGCTGGTCCCCGAATCGGCGATCCGCGCGACCGACGATCGGCCGCTCCTCCTGATCCAGCAGGAGTTCCTGGCGTCGGTGATCGACGTCGAGTCGCGCGCGAGCGCGCTCGAGGGCAGCCTTCCCGAAGTCGCCGGTGACGCCGAGCGCGCCGACCGCGTCGCGAGGGACAGCGCCCTTATGACGCAGATGTCGGCGAGCCTGCGAGTGCAGCCGGACCTGCGGCCGCTCGCGTTGTCGCGCGGCGTTCTGCCCGCGATCGACCGCTATCTGCTGGGCTTCGCGCTCGAACGGCTGCGTTCGCGCGAGGTCGTCCCGATCGCCGACCTCGAGCAGTGGCGCGCCGAGAACGTGTCGTTCCTGGAGAGCCGCGATCTCGCGAGTCGCGACCGTGCCCTCCTCTTGCGCGAGCGCGTGCTGAAGAGCATGACCGCGTCGTCACAGCTCGCCGCGCTCGTGAAGCGATTCGACACCGGGCCGCTCTCGGAAGAAGAGCGGCAGGCGCAGATCGCGATGCTGCAGAACCTGTTCCCGGACGCGCCGCTGCCGGCCGGCCAGCTCGCCGCCGGCGGCGCCGCCGGCGCGCCGGGCGCCGCGGAAGAACCGGGGCCCGACTCGCTGCCGCGGCTCGACGGCGTCGAGATCCCTCGCCTGCAGCTCCCCGACGTCGGCGCGCCGACCGCGGCCGACATCGCGGGCGCGAATGCGCTCGCGCTGCAGATGATGCAAGCCCAACTCGCGGGCGCGCCGAAGGTCTACCGGCCGAACGTGCCCCCGCCGCGCAAGGCGCCGAAGGGACGCGGGCCGCAGCCCCGCGGTCGATATCGGTTCGCGCTCGGATACTGAGCGGACCGGGCGCTCAGCCGCCCGTGTTCTCGATCAGGTGGATCAGGCGCTCGAGGCAGCGAATGCCCGCTTCCTGGCGCTTCTCGAGCACGACCAGCCGCTCGACGAGCCGATTCAGCACCGGAGGCAGGACGGCCTCGCGCGTGTAGTCCTCGATCATCGTGAAGATCTCGGCCTGCGCGGCGTTCACCGGCTTGTGGAACACGAAGTGGTGGTTCGCCTGCAGGATCTCCTCGACGATCCGCTTCTGCTCGCGCGCGACGGCTTCGTGCGCGTCGGGCGCGTGCTGGAGCCGGTAGCACTCCTTGCGGTAGTCGTGGAGGATCTCGTGGACCTGCGAGTGATCGAGGCGATTCATGAATCGGGGCTCCCGATGGTGGTCGGTCCGGGCGGGCGGAGTATAGGTCGGCCGCGCGCGGGTGGGAACCCGGGCTGAAATCGGTTTCAGGAGCCCGTCAAGGTCGCGCGATTCTCGCTCGGAACCATCGACCGGACGTGGTCCTTCAGGCGGTGCGCGAGCGCCTCGATCATCCGGCACTCGTCGGCGAGGATGTGGAGGAATTCACCCCGCGAGCGGAGGTTTTCGGCCGCGACGATGTCGACGCCGGGGCCGCCCGAAGAGACCGCCGAGTCGGAGAATCCCGACAGCTCGCGCAGGATCCCGTCCTGCACCGAGTCCATGCGGCACACCTGCGCCATGGCCTCGCGCAGAGCGAACTGCGCGCGACGGAACGCGGAGATGTCCTTCAGGATGCGCAGCACCGAGACGACCGCGCCCGAGCGGTCGCGGATCGGCGTGAGCGTGTAGATCAGCGAGATCACCGATCCGCCGCGGTGCATCGCCTTGGTCAGACTGTTCCGCACCGTCGCACCGGACGCCGCGTCCTTGCCGTTCAGTTCATCGATCTCACGGTGCTTGTCGGGGAAGAGGAAGCCGACGTTCTTGCCGAGCACCTCGTGAGCGCTCCAGCCGAACAGACGCTCGGCGCCGTGATTCCATGACAGCACCACGCCGTCGCTCGTCGTCGTGACGACGGCGTCCTCGCTGGCCACGTCGTCGTTCGGACACCAGTTGGTCTCGAGCTCGCTCACGATCCTCCGATCCCGGCGGCGGCCGCTCTCGCGCGCAGGCGCGCGGCGAGCCGAGCCAAGTCTCTCATCATCTCGAACGTCGCAGACCAGAACGCGAACCGCGGACGTCGATCGCCGGTGTGGCGGATCGCGACCTCGGCGATCTCCAGCTTCGCGCAACGCGCGAGCGAATAGAGCTCGACCGCCCACGCGTGCCCGTCGATGCGACAGCCGTGGAGGATCGGTCGCACGCGCGGCACGCGGAGCGCGATCGCGGAGGGGTTCAGGTCCTCGACGCGGCACGGCACGAGGTCGGACGCGAGGAAGCGCAGGAGGCCGTTGAACACGCGCACGCGCAGCGGCTCCTCGCGCAGGATCGTCGCGCCGCGCATGACGCGCGATCCGACCGCGACGTCCGCGCCGTTGTCGAGCGCGGCGAGCAGCGCCTCCGCGTCCTCGAACGGCGTCGGGAGGTCGGTTCCGATCACGAGCACCGCCGGCTCCTGCGCCGCGGCGACGCCCATGCGGATGGCCGCGCCGCGCCCGCCGCGCGCGTCGCTCTTCAGCGTGCGCACGCGATGGAAACTGGCGGCGAACCCGAGCGCGACGTCCGCGACCGCGCGGTCGCCGTCGGCGTTCACGACGATGACGTCGGCGATGCGTCCGGCACGCTCGATCCACGACGAGAGCCGCGGGAGCATCGCACGCAACCGCGGGGCGTCGCCGTGGGCGGGGATCACGATCGAAAGCGATCGCGCCGCGATCGGGGCGTCCGTGGAAGCGCTCCGCGCACGCCGCGTGGTGCGCCGTGCATCGCGAAGCAGACCGGTCGTGCTCTGTGGATCCATGAGGGGTCCTTCGAACCCCTCTTCGAATCACGACGGGGAGGAACTTGAGGCGAATCGGCGCCGCGAGGCGCTCAAGGAACCACCGCGAACACGCGCGCGGGACCGCCGGATCCTCCGACGATCGGCAGCGGCGCGATGATCAAAGTGGCGCCTTCGGGCGGCAGCCGGTCGAGGCGCGTGAGGTTTTCGATGGCGATGCCGCCGGCGGCGAGCAGCACGTGGTGCGCCTCGAAGCCGCTCGCGATGCCGGTGTCGATCGAGAGCGTGTCGACGCCGAGGCCGAAGACGTCGCGCTCGCGCACAAGGAAGTCGGCCGCCTCGGGAGAGAAGCCCGGGAAGTGCACCTGTCCGTCCGGCGCGCGGTTCACGTAGAGCTCGGGCTCGTCCCAGTACCGGTCCCAGCCGGAACGCATCAGCACGACCGCGCCGCGGGGGATCGCGCCGTGCGCCGCTTCGAACGCGGCGATGTCGGCGACGGAGACCATCGTGTCCGCGTCCGTGGCGGCGCGCGCGCTCACGTCGATCACGACCGCGGCCGCGAGCAGGCGCTCCGGTGCGATGCCGGCGACGTCGGCGGCGTCCGCAACGAAGTGGCGCGGAGCGTCGACGTGCGTGCCGGTGTGTTCGCCGAGCGAGAGCCGGCACGCGAAATACCCGTCCTTGTCGATCGACGCGAGCGGGTCGCTGGTGAACGGGACGCCGCCGGGGAAGACAGGAACTCCCTCCGCGAGCGGATGCGTGAGGTCCACGACGCGCCCCCGCTCCGGCAGGACCGGAGCGGGGAGCAGCGTCGGGAGGGGGCGGTCTTCGGAGGTGCAGCCGGCCGCGATCGCGAGGACCGCGGCGAGCAGGACGCGAAGTCCGCGCGGGCGAGCGTCAGTCGCGCGGCTCGTGGCCGCCACCGTGCCCGCCGTGGCCGCGGTCGTGACCGCCTTCGTGACCCCGGTCGCGGCCGCGGTCGTGACCGCCTTCGTGGCCGCGGTCGTGACCGCCCTCGCGACGTCCGCCGCGGTCACCACGGTCGCCTCCGCGATCTCCACCGCGGTCTCCGCCGTAGCCGCCACGGTCGCCGCCGCGTCCACCGCGGTCGCCGCCGCCGAAGCCACCGCGATCTCCACGGTCGCCGCCACGGCCGCCGCCGCGACCGCCGCCGAACCCGCCGCGACCGCCGCCGCCGTCACGTCGCGGGCCGCGATCGTCACGACGCCCGCCACCGGAGCGGAAGCCGCGATCGTCGCGCCGTCCGCCTTCACCCGGCGCTCCGCCTTCGGCCGCCATCTCGGCGCCCTCCGGCGGCGGCGCGTCGCCGCGCTCCTCGAGGAGGATCGCCTTGCGCGAAAGCTTGATGCGGCCGGTCGGGTCGACGTTGATGACCTTCACCTTCAGCACGTCGCCGAGCTTCACCACGTCCTCGACGTTGCGGACGTACTGGTCCGACAACTCCGACACGTGGCAGAGACCTTCCTGGCCGGGCGCGATCTCGAGGAAGGCGCCGAACTCCTTGATCGAGATCACCTTCCCCTCGAACACGGAGCCGACCTCGACCTCGGCGGTGACCGCGCGCACGAGGTTCACGGCCTTCGAGACCGCTTCCTCGCTCTCGCCGGACACGAGGACGACACCGTCGTCGTCGACCTCGATGTTCGCCTTCGTCTCCTCCTGGATCGCCTTGATCTGACGGCCGCCGGGGCCGATCAGCGTGCCGATCTTGTCGACCGGGATCTGCAGGCGCGCGAGGCGCGGCGCGAACGGAGAGATGTTCGTGCGCGGAGCCTCGAGCACCTCGAGCATCTTGGCGAGGATGTGGAGGCGGCCGACCTTCGCCTGCGCGAGCGCCTCCTGCAGGATCGCGTGCGTGAGGCCGCCGACCTTGATGTCCATCTGCAGCGCGGTGATGCCTTCGCGCGTGCCGGCGACCTTGAAGTCCATGTCGCCGTTGTGGTCTTCGGAGCCCGCGATGTCGGTGAGGATCTTGTACTTCTTGCCGTCCATCACGAGGCCCATCGCGACGCCGGCGACCGGCTTCACGAGCGGCACACCCGCGTCCATGAGAGCAAGCGTCGCACCGCACACCGACGCCATCGACGACGAGCCGTTCGACTCGAGGATGTCGGAGACGACGCGCACGGTGTACGAGAACGAATCGGCGGGCGGCATCATGATGGCGACCGCGCGCTCGGCGAGCGCGCCGTGGCCGACTTCGCGGCGACCGACGCCGCGGATCGGGCGCACTTCGCCGACCGAGAACGGCGGGAAGTTGTAGTCGAGGTAGAAGCGCTTCGAGAAATCCTCGATCGCGTTCTCGACCCGCTTCTCGTCGTCGCCGGTGCCGAGCACCACGGTGACGAGCGCCTGCGTCTCACCGCGCTGGAACAGGGCCGAGCCGTGCGTGCGCGGCAGGAGGCCGACTTCACCGGAGATCGCGCGGACCTCGGTGGGCGAGCGCCCGTCGACGCGACGACCCGCCTCGATGATGAGCGCGCGCTCGGTCGTCCAGGTGAGCTCCTCGAACGCCTTCTTCACTGCCTTCGTGCGCGCCGCGAGCTCGGCGGCGTCGGTGATGCCCGTCGTGCAGGCGGCGATGACGTCGGCCTTCACCGTGTCGATCGCCGCGTGCCGCGCGTGCTTGCCGTCGGTCTGCAGCGCCGCGCGCATCTTCGCGCGGAAGCCCTCGACCTTCGCCTTCAGCGCCTCGTCGCTCGCCGGAGCGATGAACTCCTGCTTCGGCTTGCCGGCCTTGTCGCGCAGCTCCTCGATGAGCGGGATGATCTCCTTGATCGCGCGGTGCGCGAACTGGATGGCGTCGACCATCTGCTCTTCGGTGATCTCGTTGGCGCCCGCCTCGACCATGACGACGGCGTCCTTCGTGCCCGCGACGACGAGATCGAGCTTCGATGCCGCGCGCTGCGCGGTGGTCGGCAGGAGCACGAGCTCTCCGTCGACCAGGCCGACGCGGACGCCGGCGATCGGGCCGAGGAAGTTGATGGACGAGATCGTCAGCGCGGCGGACGCGCCGATCAGCGCCAGCATGTCGGGATCGTTCTCGCGATCGACCGACAGGAGCGTCCCGATGACCTGGACTTCCTTGATGTATCCGTCGGGAAAGAGCGGGCGGATCGGGCGGTCGATGGCGCGCATCGTGAGGATCTCGCGATCGCTCGGGCGCCCTTCGCGCTTGATGAACCCGCCGGGGAACTTGCCCGCGGCCGACAGCTTCTCCCGGTACTCGACGGTGAGCGGGAAGAAGTCGATCCCCTCACGCGCCTGCGCCGACTGCGCGGTCACGAGGACGACCGAGCCCCCGTAGGTGACCACCGCGGCGCCATCCGCCTGCTTCGCCAGGCGACCCGTCTCGATGGACAACAGGCGTCCACCGACTTCCTTCTCGACACGAACCAAACTCACAAAGAACCTCCTGAGAACTGTGCGCGGCGCACCCGGGCCGCTTCGACACCCGACGATCCCCGGCCGGCCTGGAATCCCTCCCGTCGCGACGAGTCCGACGAGGACCCGGCGGCGAGTGGCAGGGATTCAGGGGCTTCGCTCTGAACGGGGGGAGCGACGGGCGGCAAGCGTTCCGCTCTCGTCGTCGACGTCGACCGCGACTCGCGGTCCTGCCGGGTTACCGGCGGAGATCGAGCTTCTTCACGATCTCGTTGTAGCGCTCTTCGTTTTCGGTGCGGAGGTACTTGAGGAAGGTCGATCGCCGCCCCACCATCATCAGCAGGCCGCGCCGCGAGGCGTGGTCGTTGCGGTGACTCTTCAAATGATCCGTCAGTTGGCGGATCCGGGTGGTGAGCAACGCGATCTGGACCTCGGCAGAGCCGGTATCCGTCGCGTGAACTCGATAGGCGTCGATGATCTTCGCCTTGTCCTCGACCGTGAGCGTCATGACGTCGTCCGAACGGAGGTGCGTTCCGCGCACCTGAATGTTTCACACTCTGAATTGAATCGGCGGGATGCTACCGGCGCCTGCCGACCGACGGAAGGGCTTTTTCCCGGCCCGTGTGAGCGAGGGAAGAAAGCGGCCCGCCCCTGCTCCACTGAGCGAGGGCGGGCCAACTCCGATTCATGCCGTTGCCTTCGGGCAGTTCGAAGACCTCAGGGGCCGAAGGTGACGCTCGCGGGCTCACTGGCAAACTTCAGGGCGCCCGAGGGAGCGAACCCCATCCACGCGTGATCGAGCGTGATCCCGAGCAGGACCGGGAGTCCGCCGGGGATCGTGACCGAGCCGGCCGCGCGGCCGGACGCGTCGAGGGTGCCGAGGGTGTTGGTAAACGGCGACACGTTCGCGTTCGCAATGACGAAGTTGAAGTAGGGGTCGACGTTCAGCGGGATGTTGATCGAACCGATCGTGAGGCCCGGAATGGACCCGGTGACGGAGCCGCCGATCAGGTGGGTCTGGCCGGCGCGGGAGAAGCCGCCGTTCATGTACCACGAATGAACGCCGCCCGTCGCCACCGAGATCGAGCGGGGCGTGCCGAGCAACGAGCCCACGTGCCCCCGGACGATCGCGCCGGTGCCGTCGGCCATGTTGGCGCGCACGATGAAGTCGCCGTTACCGTTGAAGCTCAGCGGACGCGCATCGCCGTTGGAGAACTGGACTCCGCCCCCGATCGTCCCGAACGCCTTGAACACCGCCGGCTGCACCTCGAGCATCTCGGCCGCCAGACCCAGCGGGGTGAGGCCGGTGTTCGGGTCCCAGCAGTAGAGAGACGAACCCGGGTTCGAGCCGCCGATGATCGAGACATTGAAGATGATCTGGCCCTTCGGGTTCATGATCATGAACAGGCCGTTGATGTTGTCGAACACGCCGCCGCCCCCACCCGGTGCGATGTCTCCTTCGCGCATCACGAGCTGCAGGTTGCCGACCGTGCCGGCCCACATCCCGGTGTCGTTTGCCGCGGTCACCGCGCCGTTCAGCGACGCCTCGAAAGCAACCATGTCGCTGTCGTTCAGGCACTGGCTCGCGTTGTTGACGGAGTTGAACGTGCAGCCCGGGCAACCCGGAGCCGCGTCGCCGCGCCGCTCCACGACCACGTCACCGCCCGTCGAGAGCAGGAAGACGGCCGCGTCGTCGACGCCGACGGTCACCGCGCCGCCGAGCGGCGCGTTGATCAGCGCCTTGCCAGCCGCGTTGAACGTGGTGGAGCCGGTGTTCGCGGTCCAGCCGGCGGCGTAGGTCACGCCGGGGATCACCGTCGCGCCACCCTCGCGGGCGATCTGAACGTTGCCGCCGCCCGGCGTGTAGATGAACAGCGCCTTGTCGTCGTTCGCAGTGACGGCCGGCACGCCGGAGCCGACGGTGTAGGTCTCGTCGTGGAGCACCTGGCCGCTCGCGTTCAGCTGCGAGATGAAGCCGAGCGCGGAGACGGTCTCGCCGCCCGGACCGATCGCGTCGTTCTTGCGGACCATCAGCACCGGACCGGAAAAGACGGAGCCGGTGTACCAGGCCTCGTTGTTGGTCGTGCCAGAGACGTCGCCGCCGGTGAGGCTCGACTTCAGCAGGAAGTAACCCGCGGTGTTGAGCCCTGTCGGCTGGTAGCTCGGGCTGGAGAAGCTCGAGCTGTAGGTCGCGCCGGTGGTGCCGACCGCGGGGTCGCCTTCGCGGATCAGGATCGCGAAGCCGGCGAGCGAGCCGACGTAGACCACTGAGTCATTCGTGGTCGTGACGCCGCCGCCGGTGAGCGCGGAGCCCCACATCATGATGCCGTTGCCTGCGATGCGCGGCGAACCACCAGGGCCTGTGCCCGTCCCCGTGTTGAGCGTCGCGCCCGGGATGCTGCCCGTCGGCTCCGGATCTCCGGAGCGGATGACCATCACCAGGTTGCTGCGGCTCGAACCGTAGAAATACGCCCGGTCGGTCGTCGCCGAGGCGGTGCCGCCCGTGAAGCGGCCGCGGAACAGCCCGTTGCCGTCGTCGTCGACCGCAATCAGATCGAACGTGCTCGAGCCGCCAAACACCTCACCCATGCTGGTGCCGGGGACGAGATCGCCGTTCGTGGCGATCACCTGCTGCTGGAACGGCAGGAGGCCCTGGGCAACGGCCGCCGAGCCGACGAAGAGGGTCGCGACGGCGACGATCGATCCGGTCCACGTGCTGAGATGGCGCGTTCGCATTGCTTCCAGTCTCCTTCAAAAGCGGATCCGCCGCCGTGCGGTCGAGTCCTGGTGTTCGTTCGGTTTCGGACCACCGCGGCGGGCCGAAGCGGCGGCGCGCGGCGCGAGTTCTGGACGACCAATTTCGGCCGTGCGTGACTCACAACCCCATGTCTGTCCCGACCGGCCCATTCCTGGGCGGAGTTTTGTTCGTTTTTTCCGGCGGGTGGCGCGACGGGTCAGCGAGAACGCGGCAGCCCGGCGACCGCGCGGTCACGGATCCGGCCGAACGCGGCGGCGGCGGGACCCGAGGCTGCCGCATCAACCCGGCGCCGCAGCGAGGGAGACCATTCGAGGCGGCTCAGTTGCTCCAGCGCTTCCTCGGGGGAAACCCGGCCGGAATCGAGCTCGGCCTGGAGTCGCGCAAGGGCCAGCTCGAGCCACTCGGACGCGCGCGTCCCCCACCGCTTCGCGTCGGCAGCGTCGGCCGAACCGGCCTCACCGGCCGCCTCCGAGAGCGTTCCCGCCACGATGCAACCGGCGAGCATCGGTTCGAAACCGAACGACTCGGGCCCGCGCCCGTCCCCGTCGAATGCCTGCTCGAAGCGGAGCGCGGCTGTGCGCAAGTCGCCCTTGCCGAAGGCGATCATCGCGGCGACCTCCGCCGCGATCGGCGGGGCGGTCGGGTCGGCCTCCATGGCAACGAGGCCGCGTTCGGCCGCGCGCAACCTCGAAAGGCTGCCCGCCAGGTCCTCGTCCTCGCGCGAGAAGTGGCGCCGGCCGGCGGCCGCCGCCGCCCGCGCGCGGTCGAGCTCGGCCTCCGCGCGGTCGAGCCGACCGCTCGAGATGGCGCAAAACACGCGGAGGCGCGACGCCGTCTCGTCGTCCAGCGAGGTCGCGAGCACGCGGTCGAGCAGCGCATCCGCGAGTTCGAACTCGCGTCGCCCGACCAGCGCGTTCGCCGCGGCAATCGCGGTGCGCCGATCGTCGATCGGGGCGTCGTTCACGCTCAGCAGCGCCCCGCGTGCGGCGGCGAAGTCGCCGCGCGCCAGGCAGCTCCCGAACAACGACACGGCCGCGACGCCGTAGCCGAGCGCGACTGCCTCGCGGAAATACCGCTCGCCGCGCGCGCGATCACCGTTGCCGATCGCGACCGCCCCGAGCAAGAGCCGCACGCGCCCGTTCTCCGGCGCGAGCTCTGCCGCACGCTCGAGGACCTCCTCGCCGCGCTCGCGGTCCTTCTGCAGCACGAGCGCGCGGCCGAGGTCGGTGAGCGCGTGCGCGCTCGTAGGGCGGGCAGCGAGCGCCATCGAGTAGAGCCGCACGATCTCGTCGAGCGGCGGGTTCTCGAGCAGTGCGAGCTGGCTCGCAAGGTCGTGGCTCGTCCAGTAGTCGTCCGGGAAACGCAGGCTGGTGGTGCGGTAGACGCGGATCGCGTCCTCGCGTTGCCCCAGCTCGATCAGGCCCCGAGCCAGCAGGATCAGGGACGCGGCCGGCCGCTCGAGCTTTCGGTCCGCGGCGAGCTGTTTCAGGTGTTCGACGTCGCCGCGCGCGATCGCGTCGCGCACCTCGGCGCGGAACGGATCGCCGTCGACGCGCGACGCGACGTCAAGCGTCCGGTGCCAACCGGCCGAGTCGGCGCGGTCGGCGCGGCGGCGCACCCAGGTCCACTGGTCGAGCGCGGCGACCGCCTCCGGACGCAGGTCGCTGCCCTGGAGCGCGCGAACGGCGCCGTCGGGGTCGTCGTCGACGTTCGCGCCGAGCTCGAGAAATGCGGCGCGGTAGCCTTGCGACACCTCCGTGGCGACGTCGGTGCTGCCGTGCGGGTGCAGCGCGGCGAGCCGCGCGATCGACCGTCCGATCGACTCGGCGCGTTGTTGAGCCCCCTCGATGCTCGCGAGCACCTGGTTCGCGCGGGTCCGGACCTCGTCACCGACCTCCGGCGCGGCCGCGAGACCGATTGCTTCGCGCGCGGCCGCAAGCGCGTCGCCGTACGCGCCCGGGTCGCGCCGTCCGCCGGCGACGGCGGCTTCGCCGAGGAGCCGGGCACGCTCGATGTGGGCCGTCACCGAACGCTCGGCCTCGATGCGCCGCACCGTGCGGTCGTGCTCGCCTTGGATCCACACCGCGCCGGGCAGAACGACTGCCAGCACGCCGACCACTGCGAGCGCGAGCGTCAGCCGGCGCGCGCGGCGTTCCTCGACCGCTGTGGCGCGCGCCTGCGCCGCCTCGATCTCGAGCGCGCGCGCCCGCTGCGCGAGCGAGGTGAGGTAGGCGCGTGCGGCTTCCGCCACCTCGGACGCGTCGCGCGGCCGGCGCTCGGGGTCGGGGTCAAGGCAGCGCGAGGCGATCGCGAGCAGTGCCGGGTCGGCGGTCGAGCCGGAGAGTCGGGCACGCGCGTCCTCGAGCCAGCCCTTGGTCGCGCGCAGCAGGATTTCGGAGCGCGACTGGCCGACGTACGGGGGCGACCCGGTCAGGATCTCGCAGAGGATCGCGCCGAGCCCGAAGCAGTCGGTCCTCGTCGAGATGCGCTCGTCGTCGCCGATCGCCTGCTCTGGCGCCATGTAGGACGGCGTGCCGAGGATTCGGCGCCGGCCGGCGCCGCGATCGGGCGCGTCGATTTCGCGCGCGAAGCCCCAGTCCATCACCTGCACCTCGCCGAAAGGACCGACCATCACGTTCTGAGGCTTCAAGTCGCCGTGGATCACGCCGTGCGCGTGCGCGAACGCGAGCGTCTGCGCGATCTTCTCGAAGATCTCGATCGACTCGCTCGCCGCGAGGTCGCGGCCCGGCGCGTCGAGCCGATCCTTCAGGGTCTCGCCCGCGACGATCTTCATCGTGAAGTAGGGCCGGCCGTCGGCGAGGGTGCCGAGCTCGTGGATCGGCACGATGCCCGGTTGTTGCAGGCGACTGCACACGCGGGCTTCCGCCAGAAAGCGCTCGACCGCGGCCGGATCGGCCGCATACTTCCGCCGCAGGACCTTGATCGCGACGTCGCGCTGCAAGTCGGCGTCGTGCGCGCGATAGACGATCGCGACTCCGCCGTGGCCGAGGCGCTCGGCAATCGGGTAGCGCGCGAGGATCTCGGGCTCCGGCTCTTCGCGGCCGACCGGGGCGTCCTCGAGCCCGGGGATTGCCGGCACGTCGACCGCCTCGTCGGCGCTGAACGCGGCCGACAGGAAACTGTCGAGGTAGTCGGCGTCGCTCGACGACGGGTTCTCGGGACTCATCGCATCGGGTTCTCTGGTGCAGCCCGCGGTTCCTGCGCGGGATTCCGGGGACGATCCGTCACGAGGCGATCTGACCGGCGAGCTCGCGGCAGCGCTCCTCCAGCTCGCGTTCCGAGGCGGACGGGAAGTAGGACGCCATGATCTCGAGCAGCGCCACCCGGTACTCGATCCTGGCTTCGCGCAACAGCTCGGAGATCCGCTGCGGCTCGAGGCCGAGGCGCGGTCCGAGCTCGCGCGGCGGTACGCCGTGGAAGTAGCGCTGCTCGAGGCACCAAAGGCGGCGGCGCGCCGCTTCACCCCCTTCGGCGGCGCGGCGCGCGAGGAGCCGGCGCGCCTCGCGACCGATCATCGCGGCCCACTCACGATCGAACGCCTGCGACAGCGTCGTCTCGACGCGCGCGATCAGGTCCGGGTCGGGCGCCCCGGGCGCAGCGTCGCGCCGCCAGCGCGCGCGGCGCCGTTCCAACTCGATCGCGGTGCGCGACGTCACGCCGTAGAGGAAGGCGCGCAGCCCGCCAGGGCGGTCCGGGTCGACCCGCTCGAGCGCGCCGTGCTCGCGGAAGCACTGCATGAAGACTTCCTGCACGGCGTCCGACACGTCTTCGTGATCGCGCGCGATCCGCCAGCGCGTGGACAGGTAGGCGCGGATCACGGGGTCGTACCGGCGGCAGAACTCCTCGCGCTGGATCGGGTCCCCGGCCGCGGCTCCGAGCACGACCGACCAGCACGTGGAGTCGAACCGGGCCATGGCGGAATGGTACCCCGCACTGCCGCGCGCGGCAGCGGCGCGCGGCGGCCCGCCGGGCTCAGCTTCGGTTGGGGATCGACGAGGTCAGGCGGCCCGCATACCGGCGCAGAGCGTCGTCGGCGTCCCGATCGGAGAGATTGCCCGAGGAGTCCGCCTTCACGTCGTAGGTCGTGACCGCCGTCTGATCGAAGAGCGTCGTCCCCGTCCTCGCTTCGAGCAGCTTGATGCGCGCCTGGAGGCGCCAGCCGCCCCCTTCAGAACCCGAGGCCGTCTCGGACTTCTCCACGTCGACGAAGAGGTAGGCGTCCGCGTCCAGCGACGAGCGGAGCGCGTCGATCGGCACGGGCTGGCCGCCGGCGCCACCCACGCCGGTGGCGAACATCCCGCCGACGCGGGCGTCGACGTAGTCGATCGAGAGCGGCGAGTACCCCTTCTCGAGCAGCGCGCGGTAGAGGTGGGCGCGCAGGCGGTCCTGCCCCGACGCGGGGAACTTCGACGCGGCGACCGTCACCGGCAGGATCGCGACGTCGACGGGTTGCCGGCTCTTGTAGTCGTTGATGACGAACGTCGACTTGCTCGGCCCGCCGGACGGCGGCGCGGTGTAGCACGCGGAGACGAGCATTGCGCAGACGACGAGAGCGGTTGTCTTCATCACGTCCCTTCGCTCCATTCCGCGACGAAGCGGTCGAACCGCCCGCCGCGCTCGAGCGCGCGCTTCAAGCGCAGGCACGACTCGCAGCGCCAGCACGGACGCGCATCGCCGGAGTAGCACGACCACACGTGCTTCAGCGGCGCGCCCGCTTCGTACCCGACTCTAACGATCTCGGCCTTGTCGAGTGCCGCCGTCGGCGAGACGACCCTCACGTGGTTCTGCGTCGACAGCTCGAGCGCCGCGTTCGCGCGCTCGAGAAACGTCGTGGAGTTGTCCGGGAAGGTCGCCGCTTCCTCGCGATT
>CAZOLL010000055.1:0-14210 GCA_964580365.1 uncultured Phycisphaeraceae bacterium | reverse complement strand
AACGGCCCGCCGTGGTGGAACAACAACTGCCAGTCATCGCCGCTCACGAGGACTGCTCCGAGGTCACACTTTCCGGGGAAGAAAGTGAACCCATCGAACAGCAGCCCCGCTTCGCTCTCGATCGTCGTCGCACCGTTCGAGCCGAGGCGCCACGGCTGCCCGGGCTTGATCTGCGATTCGAACTTCTCGTTCCACATCGGCGGGTTGTATTCGACCTTCACCTTGCCGCCCGGTTTCGCGGTCAGCTCCGCCCTGTCGAACCACATGGGAGCGAGCAGGACGAGCACGAGGGACGCGGACATCGCGAGCATTGCGGTCATCTCCTTCGAGAGGCGGGTGGGCGTGGTACGGAACGGCGGCGGTTCGGTTCCGTTGTTGGGGTTGCCCGGAACCGCTCGGTAACTTCGCGGCGTGCGAACACTCGACGACGTCGACCTGCTCTGCATCAACACGATCCGCACCGTGTCGATCGACGCGGTGCAGAAGGCCGATTCCGGGCACCCCGGCCTCCCGCTCGGCGCCGCGCCGATGGCGTGGGTCCTGTGGCGGAACCACCTGCGGGTGGACCCGACCGATCCGAAGTGGGCCGACCGCGACCGCTTCGTGCTGTCGGCGGGCCACGGAAGCATGCTGCTCTACAGCCTGCTGCACCTCGGCGGCTTCCCGCTCTCGATGGACGACCTCAAGTCGTTCCGGCAGTGGGAGAGCAAGACGCCGGGGCACCCCGAGTCGTTCATGACGCAGGGCGTCGACGCGACCACCGGCCCGCTCGGGCAGGGGACGGCGAACGCGGTCGGGATGGCGATCGCCGAGCGCATGCTCGCGCACCGGTTCAACCGGCCGGGACACACGATCGTCGACCACTTCACGTACGCGATCGCCGGCGACGGCGACCTGATGGAGGGCATCTCCGGCGAAGCGGCGTCGCTCGCGGGCCATCTCGGGCTCTCGAAGCTCGTGATGCTGTACGACTCGAACGACGTGTCCCTCGACGGGCCGACGTCGCTCGCGTTCTCGCGCGAGGACGTGTCGAAGCGGTACGAGGCGTACGGTTGGCGCGTGCTCACGGTCGGGCGCGGCGACACCGACCTCGCGTCGCTCGACGGCGCGCTGTCGACCGCGCGGCGGGACGACGGCCGCCCGACCTTGATCGTCGTGAAGACCACGATCGGGTACGGCTCGCCGAAGAAGGCCGGCACGTCGGAGGCGCACGGCTCGCCGCTCGGAGCCGACGAGGTTGCGGCCACGAAGAAGGTGCTCGGCTTCGATCCGACGAAATCGTTCGTCGTGCCGGACGCGGCGGCGAAGCGCTTCGCGGAGGTCGCGCGCGCGGGCGGCGAGGCGCGAGCGAAGTGGAAGTCGCGGTTCGAGGCGTATCGCGCGGCGCACCCGGACCTCGCGACGGCGTTCGAAGCGGCGATGGCGGGCACGTTGCCGGCGGCGTTCGACGCGAAGCTGCCGGAGTTCCCGGCCGGCGAGAAGGTCGCGACACGCAAAGCGGGCGGAAAAGCGCTGAATCACTTCGCGAAGGCGGTCCCGACGCTGGTGGGCGGCGACGCAGACCTGTCGGTCTCGACCAACACGAAGATCGAGGGCGAGGCGTCGTTCGACGCGAAGACCGGCGCAGGCCGCAACATCCACTTCGGAGTGCGCGAGCACGCGATGGGCGCGATCGCGAACGGGATGGCGTGGCACGGGGGCGTGCGGCCGTTCACCGCGACGTTCTTCGCGTTCGCGGACTACATGCGTCCGGCGATTCGCCTCGCGGCGCTGAACCACCTGCCCGTCGTGTTCGTGTTCACGCACGATTCGATCGCGCTCGGCGAGGACGGGCCGACGCACCAGCCGGTCGAACAGCTGATGTCGTTGCGCGTGATGCCCGGGCTCGACGTGATCCGTCCGTGCGACGCGAACGAGACGATGGAGGCGTGGCGCGCGGCGCTCCTGCGCAAGGACGGGCCCACGGTGATCGTGTTGTCGCGGCAGAACCTCCCGACGATCGACCGCACGAAGTTCGCGCCGGCGCGCGGCCTCGAGAGCGGCGGCTACGTGCTCGCCGACGCGACGGGAAAACCGCCGCGCGTGATCCTCGTCGCGACGGGCTCCGAGGTCGCGCTCGCGATGTCCGCGCGCGACGCGCTCGAGAAGGACGGGGTTCCGACGCGCGTGGTCTCGATGCCTTCGTTCCGTCGTTTCTTCGACCAGCCGGCCGAGTACCGCGAGTCGGTGTTGCCGCGCGCGGTCCGCGCGCGCGTCGGCGTCGAAGCGGGCGCGACGCTCGGATGGGAGCGCGTCATCGGCGACGCGGGAAGGATCGTCGGCATCGACCGCTACGGCGCATCCGCTCCGGGCAACGTGGTGCTCGAGAAGCTCGGGTTCACCGTCGACGCGGTGGTGCGGGCGGCGAAGGACGCGCTCGCCGGCGCCGGCTGATCCATCGGTCGGCGCGTGGCGGCGACGCGGCGCATCTACGTCGGCGACGTGCAGGGTTGCCGCGAACCGCTCGAGCGGCTGCTCGCGAAGGTTCGCGTCGATCCGGCTTCCGACCGAGTGCTGTGCGCGGGCGATCTCGTCAACCGCGGGCCGGATTCGGCCGGGGTGCTGCGACTCCATCGAACGCTCGGCGCCGCGTCGGTGCTCGGCAACCACGACCTCTACCTGCTCGACGTTGCGGCGGGGCGCGCGCGTGCCAGCGAGCGCGTGACGTTCGGCGACGTGCTCGGCGCGGACGACCGAGACGAGCTGATCGCTTGGCTCGACCGGCGCCCGCTCGCGGTCGTCTCGGACGACGTCGTGCTGGTTCACGCCGCGCTCCGCCCGACGTGGCGCGACCTCGAAACGCTCGACGCCGTGCTCACCGCGCGCCGGCGCGCGCAGGAGACGGTGGGGCGCTCGGCGTGGAACGACGACGACGTGCGCTTCGCGGTGAGCGCCCGCTTCACGACTCCCGACGGCCGGCAGCCCGACCAGGACTGGCCGCCGCCCGGGCCGCCGTTCGTGAACTGGGTCGATCTGTGGAAGGGGCCGCGCACGGTCGTGTTCGGACACTTCGCGCGACAGGGACTGCTCGTGCGTCCGTTCGCGCGCGGCATCGACACCGGCTGCGTGTACGGCGGGCGGCTCACCGCCTGGATCGCGGAAGAGGATCGGTTGGAGTCGGTCCCGCGCGACCGGTAGAGTCGCCCGCCCCCGCATGGACGTCCTCGAATCGCAGATCCGCACCGACGATGCCCGCTTCCGCGCGAACGCGGAGCACCACCGCGCGCTCGCTTCCGAATTGCGCGAGAAGCTCGGCAGGGCGCGGCAGGGCGGCGGTGAGAAGGCGCAGGCGCGACACAAGGAGCAGGGGAAGCTCTTCGTCCGCGATCGCATCGACAAGCTGATCGACCCCGGGTCTGCGTTCCTCGAGACGTCGCCGCTCGCGGCAATCGGGCTGTACGACGACGAAGCGCCCGCCGCGGGAGTGGTCACGGGCGTCGCGCGCGTGTCCGGCCGCGAGTGCGTGATCGTCGCGAACGACGCGACGGTGAAGGGCGGCAGCTACCTGCCGATCACGGTGAAGAAGCACTTGCGCGCGCAGGAGATCGCGGCGCAGAACCGGCTGCCCTGCATCTACCTCGTCGATTCGGGCGGCGCGTTCCTGCCGCTGCAGGCCGAGGTGTTCCCCGATCGCGAACACTTCGGGCGGATCTTCTTCAACCAGGCGCGCATGTCGGCGCAGCGCATCCCGCAGATCGCGGTCGTGATGGGCTCGTGCACCGCGGGCGGCGCGTACGTGCCCGCGATGAGCGACGAGGCGATCATCGTGCGGAAGACCGGCACGATCTTCCTCGGCGGCCCGCCGCTCGTGAAGGCGGCGACGGGAGAGGAAGTCTCCGCGGAGGATCTCGGCGGCGCGGAGGTCCACACCCGGCAATCCGGCGTCGCGGACCACTACGCGCAGGACGACGAGCACGCGATCGAACAGTGCCGCGCGATCGTGGCCGACCTCAACACGACGAAGCCGGTGGACCTGGACCTCGCCGCGCCGGAGCCGCCGAAGTTCGACGGCGACGAGCTGTACGGCGTGCTGCCGAAGAGCTTCCGCGAGACCTACGACGTGCGCGAGGTGATCGCGCGCGTGGTGGACGGCAGCCGCTTCCGCGAGTTCAAGGCGAACTACGGCACGACGCTGGTCTGCGGGTTCGCGCGCCTCGAGGGCATCCCGGTCGGCATCGTCGCGAACAATGGAGTGTTGTTCAGCGAGAGCGCGCTGAAGGGGTCGCACTTCATCGAGCTGTGCGCGCTGCGCCGCATCCCGCTCGTGTTCCTTCAGAACATCACCGGCTTCATGGTCGGCAAGGAATACGAGCGCGGCGGCATCGCCAAGGACGGCGCCAAGATGGTGCACGCCGTCGCGAACGCCGCGGTGCCGAAGCTGACGGTGATCATCGGGGGCAGCTTCGGCGCGGGGAACTACGGCATGTGCGGGCGCGCCTACTCGCCGCGCTTCCTCTTCATGTGGCCGAACGCGCGGATCAGCGTGATGGGCGGCGAGCAGGCGGCGAACGTGCTCCTGACCGTGAAGCAGGACCAGAAGAAGCGGCTCGGCGAGGCGCCGTTCTCGGCGGCCGAAGCGGACGAATTCAAGCGGCCGACGCTCGAGAAGTACGAGGCGGAGGGCAACCCCTACTACTCGACGGCGCGGTTGTGGGACGACGGCATCATCACGCCGCCGGAGACGCGTCGCGTGCTGGCGCTTTCGCTCTCCGCGGCGCTGAACCGGCCGATCGACGAAACCGCGTTCGGCGTGTTCCGGATGTGACGCGATGGCGCGGACGGCCGTGACGAAGTTCCGGCGCGTGCTGATCGCGAACCGCGGCGAGATCGCGGTGCGCGTCGCGCGCGGTCTTCACGAGATCGGCATCGAGTCGGTCGCCGTCGCGAGCGAGGTCGATGCGGGCGCGTTCCACGTGCGGGCCGCCGACCGCGTCGTCTCGATCGGCGGCGCGAAGCCGTCCGAGAGCTACCTGCGCGGCGAGGCGATCATCGCGGCGGCGAAGTCCGCCGGCTGTGACGCGATCCACCCGGGCTACGGCTTCCTGTCCCAGAACGCGGCATTCGCCGACGCGGTCGACGCCGCGGGCATCCGGTTCATCGGACCGCCGGGCAGCGCGATGCGCTTGATGGGCGACAAGACGGCGGCGCGGCGAGCGATGGCGGCGGCCGGCGTGCCGGTGGTGCCCGGCTTCGAGGGCGACGGCACCGAGTCGGCGGCGCAGCTCGCGAAGGAGGCGGACCGCGTCGGCTTCCCGCTGCTCGTGAAGGCGTCCGCCGGCGGCGGCGGGCGCGGGATGCGGATCGTGCGCGATCGTGCGGAGCTCGCCGACGCGCTGTCGGGCGCGCGGCGCGAGGCGGAACAAGCGTTCGGCGACGGACGCGTGTTCCTCGAGCGCTTCGTCGAGAACGCCCGACACGTCGAGATCCAGGTGCTCGCCGACGCGAACGGGAACTGCCGTCATCTCCTCGAGCGCGAGTGCTCGATCCAGCGCCGGTACCAGAAGATCATCGAGGAGTCGCCGTCACCGTTCGTCGACGATGCGCTGCGCGAGCGAATGGGGCGCGCGGCGGTCGATGCGGCGCGCGCGTGCGGGTACGTGAACGCCGGCACGGTCGAGTTCCTCGTCGCCCCGGACCGCTCGTTCTTCTTCCTCGAGATGAACACGCGCCTGCAGGTCGAGCACCCGGTGACGGAGCTCGTGACCGGAAAGGACCTCGTGCACCTGCAGATCGCGGTGGCGCAGGGAGCGACCCTCGAGTTCGCGCAGGCGGACGTCCGCGGTCGAGGTCACGCGATCGAGTGCCGCGTGAACGCCGAGGATCCGTCGGCGGACTTCGCGCCGAGTATCGGTCGCGTGCTGCTCGCGTCGTGGCCGAACGCGCCTGGCGTGCGCGTCGACGCGGGATACGAAACCGGCGACGAGATCTCGCGGCACTATGACGGCCTCATCGCGAAGATCATCGTCCACGCCGCCGATCGCGCGGGCGCGATCGAGCGCATGCTCGCGGCGCTCGCGAGGACCGCGGTGCTCGGAGTGACGACGAACGTCGAATACGTCCGGGAAGTGCTGCGCCATCCGCTGTTCCGCGCGGGCGACGCGACGACGAGCTTCGTCGCGGAGCACATGAGCGGCGCCCGGGTCGAGCGGGCGCCGTTGTCGCCGATCGAAGCGGTCGCGATCGCGCTGGCGGAAGTCGCTTCCGCGCGGACGCCGACCGCCGTGGGAGCCGTCGCGAAGCGGCACGACCCGTGGGCCGCGACCGACGGCTTCCGGACCGGAGTGCGCTGATGCGGCTCGTGCTTCGAGACGGCGAGAACGAAGTCGCGGTCCGCGTCGAGGAACGACAGGGCGGGGCGATCGTGCACGTGGGCGATTCGATGCTCGAGGTCGGCGCATGGAGCGTGCGCGACGGCCGCGTGTGGTTCGTCGTCGACGGGGCCACGCACGAAGCATCGGTCGCGCGCGACGGCGAGCGACGGTGGGTCCACGTCGACGGCCGCGCCGATCGCGAGGTCTTGGCGGGTGCGGCGCAGAAGCGCGCGTCGCGCCGTGGCGGCAAGCAAGCGCCGGATCAGCTGACGGCCGCGATGCACAGCCAGGTGGTCTCGGTCGCCGTGAAAGTGGGGGACGCCGTCGGCCGTGGCGACGCGCTGATCGTGCTCGAAGCGATGAAGATGGAGACGCGGATCGCGTCGCCGCACGCGGGGAAGGTCGTCGCGGTGCACTGTGCCGTGGGCGACGTCGTCGAGCGGGGTCGCGTTCTGATCGAGGTCCAGCCGACGGAGTGACGTTCAGCGCAGGCCGGCGGCGCGTGCTCGAGCAACCACGCGTTCCGCCGCGCGGACCATCGGCATGTCGACCATCTTGCCGTCGAGCTCGAACACGCCGCGGCCGGCCGCCTGGTGGCGCGCGTGTTCCGACAGCAGCCGATCGGCCGCCGACAGCTCGTCCGGCGTCGGCGTGAAGACCGCGACGATCGGGTCGAGTTGGCGGGGATGGATCGCGAAGCGTCCGGAGTAGCCGAGTTCGAGCGCGGTGCGTGTGTCCGCCGCGAGGCCGCCGACGTCGTTCAGGTCGACGTACGGGGAATCGATCGCCTGCAGGCGGTGCGCCGCGGCGTGGACGACGAGCGCGCTCCGCGCCCACGCGACCTCATGGCCCTGCTTCGTCCGCGTCGCGCCGACGTCGCCGGCGAAGTCTTCCGCGCCGAACGCGAGCGCGACGAGGCGCGGATGCGCCGCGGCGATCTCGCCGAGCCGCACGACGCCGCGCGCCGACTCGATCAGCGCGATGACGCGGATCGACCCGGACGCGACGCGTTTCGCGTCCTCCATCGACGCGACCTCGGACGCGAGCGCACGGACGTCGTCGGCCGATTCGGCCTTTGGGAGCAGGATCGCGTTCGGCGGACGCTTGGCCGCGGCAAGCGCGCGCAGGTCGTCGTTCTCGAGTCCGCTCCCGATCGGATTGATGCGCACGATCCGTTCGCTCTTCCCGAAGTCGACTTCGGCGAGCGCCGAGACCGCGACCTCGCGCGCCTCGGCCTTCTTGTTCTGCGCGGCGCCGTCCTCGAGGTCGAGGATCACCGCGTCGACGCCGAGCGATGCCGCCTTCTCGATGCGGCGGCGCTCCGTCGCGGGGACGAAGAGGAGCGCGCGGCGCGGACGAGTCACGTCGTCGGCCGCTTCATGAACATGACGGAGCGTTCGAGCTCCATGACGACGACGCCGTCCTGGTTCAGCGCGCGGTGCAGCATGCGGATGATGCCGCGATCGGGCTTCGAGCCGGATGGGCGCTTCTCGAGGATCTCGGTCTCGACGGTGATCGTGTCGCCGAGGAAGACCGGCGCGGGGTGCCGGACGCGGTCGTAGCCGAGGTTCGCGACGATCGTTCCCTCGGTGAGCTCGGGGACGGTGAGGCCGACGGCGAGCCCCATGGTGAAGATGCCGTTCACGATGCGTCGACCGAATTGCGTCGTCGCCGCGAACTGCTCGTTCACGTGGAGCGGCTGCGTGTTCATCGTCAGCGCGCAGAACAGCAGGTTGTCGGTCTCGGTGACGGTGCGTCCCGTCGCGTGGCGGAAGCGCTGACCCGGCTCGAGATCGTCCCAGTACCGTCCGGCCATCGTGGTTTCCGTGCGGGTGCGTCGACCCGGCAGGTCTTATCGGAATCGGTCCGGTCGAAGAAGCGTCAATTCGCCCGCGTGCGCGCGTCAGCCCGGCGCGAGCTCGATGATGGCGGTCATCGAGCCGACGCAACGTGCGATGCGCCAATCGGCGCCGTACGAGTGGACCTGGTCCTGCTTCAACTCGACGACTTCGAGCGCGCCGGAATAGATGATCACGCGACCCGAGGCGTCGACTTCCTTCGCGAGTTGGTACCCGCGCTCCGCGGGGTACCCGAACACCGCGCCGAGCATCTCGATCACGTACTCGTAGGTGTGCTCGTCATCGTCGAGCAGGATCAGTTGATGAACCGGGGCTGTGCGCGTCGTCTCGGCGGACTTCGTCTCTTCGCCGGGACGCGTGGTCGTCGCCATGGCGGGATCTTACCCGCGCGGTTCAGCCGGCCCGCGCGGGTCTGGGATCGGCGCCGCCGTCGCGCAGCTGCAGGAGCGCGCGCACCTGGAGCTGACGGACGCGCTCGCGCGAGATGTGCAGCTCGTGGCCGACCTCTTCGAGCGTGCGCGGCTCGCCGCCGTCGAGACCGAAGCGCAAGTGGAGGATCGTCGCTTCGCGCGCCGAGAGCTGACTCAGGAGCCCGCGCACGCGCGCCCGCAGGTGATCGAGCTCGACGCGTTCCTGCGCTCCGCCGAGATCGGGGCCTTCGAGGCTGTCGCGAAGGGTCCGCTCGTCGTCAGGGCCGGACCGCTCGAGCGACTTCACTCCCGACTTGATGGTCATCGTCCGGCTCGCCGCGTGGCGATCGACCCCCGTCAGCTCCGCGAACCGCGCCGCGTCGAGCGGTCGGTCCGAGCCAGAGAGGCGGTTCAGGTGGTTCGCGCGGGAGAGCTTCTGGCGCATCGGGCGCGGGACGTGGATGACGTCACGATCGGTGTCGGTCGCGCGCTCGATCGCCTGGCGGATCCACCACTCCGCGTAGGTGCGGAAGCGGACCTTGCGGCGCCAATCGAACTTGTCGGCGGCGCGGATCAGGCCGATCGTGCCGTGCTGTTCGAGATCGCTGACCGGGATCCCGTAGGTGCGGTACCGGAACGCGATCCGCTGGACGAGCGCGATGTTCTTCTCGACCATCTCGTTGCGCCGCGCGAGGAACTCGTCGAGGCGCTCCTGCAGCTCGTGCTCGTTTGCATCGTCGTCCGAACCGGGAGCCGCGCCGAGCTGCGGCCGGCGGCACATCGGGGTGTCGATGCGGTCGAAGATCTCGCGACGGCGCTCATCCGACATCGGAACGCGCGCCATCGTCTGCTCCATCCGGAATCGCGCGAAGTCGATGCGCTTCGCGATGCGCACCTCGTCTTCGGCGCTCAGGCGGTTCATCTCGTCGACGTAGCGACCGAACGGAGTGTCGTAGCGCCCGAGGCTCGTGATCCGATCGGTGACGAGCGGCTCGGCGACGCGGTCGTCGCGGATGCGCTTGCCGTCAACGGCTTCCAGCAGCTTTTCTCGATGCTGTTCGAGGGCGCTCGGATCGCTCAGCAATTCGTCGAGGAGCGTGATCGGAACGTCGGGGAGACCTCGAATCGCTTCGAGTCCTTCCTGCCAACCTTCGCGGGCGACCATGGGCCACCTCCTCGTTCGGCGTTCTTCGCAAGCGGCGGTCCGAGTACGTGACGACTTGAGAATCTGTATCAACTGAGACTCGATTCTCACGGGACGCACGTCGGGCCGGGTGCAGCTTCGAAACGTTCGGACCCGACGGCCTCGCCAACTCAGATGTCGCGCAGAAGTCGTAGGTATCGCCGCCTTCCAACGTCGCTCGGATCGGGCGGAAGGGGTGGAATTCGCTCATCTTGCAGCGAAGGGGAGCGCAGCTATCATCAGCCGCCTTCGTTTGCGACCGGAATCGCTTCGGTCGTCCCTACCGCACAATCGAGGAGCGCACGATGGTCGCCGAGACGACCGACGGCGGGTTCGCACTCACCGCGCCGTTCGATCAGTTGATGGCTTGGGCGCGCAAGAACTCGCTGTGGCCGATGCCCCTCGGGCTGTCGTGCTGCGCGATCGAGATGATGTCGACGATCGGGCCGCGCTTCGATCTCTCGCGATTCGGGATGGAAGTCGCGCGCTTTTCGCCTCGGCAGAGCGACGTGATGATCGTCGCCGGCACGCTGACGTGGAAGATGGCCAACGTGGCGCGGCGCATCTACGACCAGATGCCGCACCCCAAGTACGTCATCTCGATGGGGGTCTGCGCGAGCTCCGGCGGTCTCTACCGCAACTACTCCGTGGTGCAGGGCGTCGATCGTCTCATTCCCGTCGACGTGTACACGATGGGCTGTCCGCCGCGGCCGGACACGCTGATCAACGCACTCCTCACGCTTCAGAAGAAGATCGCCGCGGGCTCGACGCACGCGAGCGGCAACCCCAAGCCCGCGCTCGTCGGGCTCGGAGCCTGAACCGATGACGACGCAAAACGCCGCTGAGGCGCGGCTCGCCGAGGTGCTCGCCGCGAATGGCGGGTCCCGCCAGGCAACCGACAAGGATGCGATCCCGAACATCACTTTGGCGCGCGAGCACCTCACGCGCGCGATGCTCGAGCTTCGCGACGACCCCGCGCTGCGCTTCCGCTTGCTCCTCGACGTCACCGCACTCGACCACCTCGGCGAAGAACCGCGGTTCGAGGTCGTGTACCACCTCTATTCGTTCGACCTGAACCAACGCCTCCGCGTGAAGGTGCCGTGCCCCGAGCGCGACGCACGCGTGCCGAGCGTGACGCCCGTGTTCCCGACGGCCAATTTCCACGAGCGCGAGACGTTCGACATGTTCGGGATCCGCTTCGACGGTCATCCCGACTTGCGCCGCATCCTCATGCCGGACGAGTACGAGCACTTCCCGTTGCGCAAGGACTTCCCGCTCGAGGGCATCGAGCCGGAGCGCGTGTACCTCAAGCTGGGCGGCGTGATGATGCCGCGGCCCGAAGGCGCCGAGGCCTTCCCCGGCGCGGGGAGCTGCACTCCATGAGCTTGCTCGAAGGCCAGGGCGCCTCCGCCACCGCCGATCTCCACACGGAGATCATGACGCTGAACATGGGGCCGCAGCACCCGTCGACGCACGGCGTGCTGCAGGTGACGCTGAAGCTCGACGGCGAGACCGTGGTGGACCTCGACCCCGTGGTCGGGTACCTCCACCGCGGCAAGGAGAAACACGCCGAGCACGTCACCTACCTGCAGTGGATGCCGATGACGGATCGGCTCGACTACCTCGCGCCGCTGCAGAGCGAGATCTGCTACGCGATGGCCGTCGAGCGCCTGTGCGGCATCGAGGTGCCGGAGCGCGCGCAGGCGATCCGCGTCATCATCGCCGAATGCATGCGGCTCACCGCGGCGTTCGTGTGGTTCGGCACCTCGGCTCTCGAAGTCGGCGCGGTCACGCCGTTCTTCCTCGCGTTCCGCGAGCGCGAGGACCTGTTCGACCTGCTCGACGAGCTGACCGGGCTGCGCACCAACCAGGAGTTCATCCGCTTCGGCGGGGTCGCCGGCGATCTGCCGCTCGATTGGTCGCGCCGCCTGAAGGCGTGGGCCGACCGGATGCCCGCCTGCGTCGACGAGTACGAGCTCCTGCTCACGGGCAACCGCATCTGGTACGACCGCGCGCGCAACATCGGACGCTTGACCGTCGACGAGGCGATCGAGCTGGGTCTCACGGGTCCGAACCTGCGTGCGAGCGGCTCGCCGCACGACCTGCGCAAGGTGCAGCCCTACATGGGCTACGAGAAGTACGACTTCGAGGTCCCGGTCGGCACGGTCGGCGACGTCTACGACCGCTACCTGGTCCGCCTCGAGGAGATGCGCCAGAGCTCGCGCATCATCTCGCAGGCGATCGCCGGACTTCCCGAGGGCGAGTTCATCACGCGCGACTACCGCTACGTCCTGCCGCCGAAGGACCGCGTGTACTCGTCGATGGAAGAGCTGATCTACCAGTTCAAGATCGTCACCGACATGCGGCCGCCCGCCGGCGAGGTGTACCAGGCGATCGAGGCCGCGAAGGGCGAGCTCGGCTTCTACATCGTGAGCGACGGCGGCCCGAAGCCGTTCCGGACGCACATCCGTTCGCCGTCGTTCGTCAGCATGATGGCGTTGAAGAAGCTGTGCGTCGGTCGCGACGTCGCCGACGTGGTCGCGCTGATCGGCTCGATCGATTTCGTCATGGGCGAGTGCGACCGCTGAGCGGCTCCCGCCGATTCCCACCGCGAAGGAACCCGAATGGTCCTCGTCAAGCAGCGTGAGTTGACACTCGGAGAGCGCTTCTACTTCAAGACGCTCCTCGCGGGGCTCGTCTACACCTTCAAGAACATGTTCAAGCCGAAGGTGACGCGCGAGTACCCCGAAGTGAAGCTCGAGCCGAAGCCGTCGTTCCACGGCGTGCCGGTCCTGGTGCAGGACCGCGACGGCAACTCGAAGTGCGTCGCGTGCGGGCTCTGCGAGTTCGTCTGCCCGCCGATCGCCATCAGCATCGTCGCCGAGGAGACTCCACGCGGTATCGAGAAGCAGCCGAAGGACTTCGTGATCGACATGCTGCGCTGCATCGAGTGCGGCTACTGCGAAGAGGTCTGCCCCGAAGAAGCGATCGTGATGAGCCAGGAGTACGAGCTCACCGGCGCGACCCGCAACGACTTCAAGTGGGGGCTCGACCGGCTGCTCGTGCCCGAAGCGAAGCTGAAGCCGCGCCTCGGCTTCATTCGCTCGACGTTCCACCGCTTCCGCGGCGATCCGCGGAAGGAAGCGACCGCCGCTGCCGTTCCGGGCAAGGGCGGCACCGGGCGTGGCGTCACGAACACGCACGCCCACGCCGCGCTCCGGCGGTACCGCGACAACTACTGAGCGCCGTTCGCGCGGCGAGCCGTCGTGTCCGAGTCGAAGGTCCACTGGGTCGATGACGCCGCGGGGCTCGACGCCCTCGCGCGATGCCTCGGCTCGGTCGACGTGATCGCGCTCGACACCGAGCAGGACTCGTTCTTCTCGTACCGCACCAAGGTCTGCCTGCTGCAGATCGGAGCCGCCGGAGAGGAGTGGATCGTCGATCCGCTCCGCGTACCCGACCTCCGAGCGCTCGCCGCGCCGCTGGCCGATTCGCGCGTGAAGAAGATCGCGCACGCCGCCGACAACGACCTGCATCTCCTGCGCAAGGACTTCGGCATCGAGGTGCGCGGCCTGTTCGACACGATGGTCGCGGCGTCCGTGCTGGGCTTCAAGAAGACCGGCCTCGCCGGGCTTCTAGAAGAGCACTTCGGCGTGCGGCTCGAGAAACGCTTCCAGCGCAGCGATTGGCGCGCGCGCCCGCTCTCGCGCGACCAGATCGAGTACGCGGCGCTCGATGTGCGCCATCTGGATGCGCTGCGCGTCGTGCTGAGCCGGCGCCTCGAGGAGACCGGCCGCATCGAGGAGGCGTTTTCCGAGTTCGCCCGCGTCGAGCGCGTCGTCCACGAGGACCGAGAGTTCGATCCCGACGAGTACTCCCGCATCGAAGGCGCGCGACGCCTCGACGGCCTCGGCCGGCGCGTGCTCCGCGAGGTGTACGTCTGGCGCGACGAGGTCGCGCGCGCCGAGGATCGCGCGCCGTTCCGCGTCGCCGCCGACTCCGTGTTGATGAAGCTCGCGGAGTCGCGCCCGAAGCACGCGCGCGCTCTCTCGGCGCTCCCCGGCGTTCCCGACCGCCTGCGCGGCGGCGCGGCGGCGGCGCTCCTCGCGCGCATCGCCGCTGCGGAAAACGAGGGACCGTTGGCGCCGCCGCCGCGCCGGCCGCGCGAATCGTTCGGGCCGCAGTTGGATGACACGCAGCGCCTTCGATTCGAGCGGTTGAAGGCGTGGCGCAGCCGTCGCGCCGCGGAGCGCGGAGTCGACACGGGTCGCGTCGCGCCGAACGCGCTCCTGCTCCGTCTCGTCGCCGATCGTCCGAGCGACGAAGCCGGCCTCGCGCGGTCCGGCCTCGAGCCCTGGCGCATCCGAGAGTACGGCGCCGCGCTCCTCGGCGTGCTCGCCGAGGGTTG
>CAZOLL010000054.1:0-14251 GCA_964580365.1 uncultured Phycisphaeraceae bacterium | reverse complement strand
GAAGATGACGATCACGTCGACCACGCAGGGCACCGTGACGAACACGGCGACGGCGATGGCGTACTGCGCCGACGCGGTCACGGCCTCGTGCCAGACGCGCTTCGAAGGCATCCCGGCCATCCTGCTCGAGGTCGTCGACGAGAACGACCCGATCCGCGTCGGTGACACCGAGGTCTACACGATCACCGTCACGAACCAGGGCTCGGCGACCGACACCAACATCCGTCTGACCTGCGAGGTCGAGGCGGCGCAGCAGCTCGTGTCGGGCAGCGGCGCGACGACGGGCACGGCGAGCGGCGCGACGATGACGTTCGCCCCGCTGGCCAAGCTCGACGCCAAGGCGCGCGCCACCTGGAAGGTGACGGTCAAGGCCATGAAGGCGGGCGACATCCGCTTCAAGGTCGCGCTGAAGAGCGATCAGCTCACGCGCACGGTCGACGAGACCGAGGCGACGAACCAGTACGAGTGATCGTCCTCTTCTGAAGTTCGCCTGAGATCGCGGGCGCGGGGGCTTCGGCTCTCGCGCCCGCGGTCGTTGCAGGCCGAGTGCGAGGCCGGGTGCAGGGCGCATCGCTCACGCGGCTCGCGCGGTTACACTCTCGCCGCCGATCCGCGCATCCCGTTCGTGGGTCTCGTCTCGAGAGGTCGCGCCGTGCTCCCCATCTCCAAACGCAGCGAGTCGCTCGGAACCGAGAACGCCTTCGTCGTGCTCGCCGAGGTCAAGCGGCTGATCGCCGAGGGCAAGGACATCAAGTCGTTCTGCATCGGGCAGCCCGACTTCTTCCCGCCCGACCACGCACGCGTCGCCGCCATCCAGGCGATCTGCGAGGGCAAGACCGGGTACACGCCGTCGGCCGGCATCCCCGAACTGCGCGCCGCGGTCGCGAAGGACTTCTCCGAGTCGCGCGGCATCGACGTGAAGCCCGACGACGTCGTGGTCGGCTGCGGCGCGAAGCCGTTCATCGGCCACGCCATCGTGACGACGACCGACTACGGCGAGGGGCACGAGGTCATCTACCCGGCGCCCGGCTTCCCGATCTACGACTCCATGACGCGCGCCTGCGGCGCCGTCGGCGTGCCGCTGAAGCTGAAGGAGAAGAACGACTTCGCCTTCGACATCGACGAGCTCGCTTCGAAGATCAACTCGAAGACGCGCATGCTGATCCTCTGCTCGCCGCACAACCCGACGGGCGGCGTGCTGTCGAAGGACGTGATGCGGCAGATCGCGGACCTGATGCGGAAGCACCCGCACGTCTGGATCTTCAGCGACGAGCCGTACTCGAAGCTCGTCTATGACGCCCCGCTCGCGACCATCGAGGCCGAGCCGGGGATGCTCGAGCGCACGATCGTCGTGGACTGCACCTCGAAGACGTATGCGATGCCCGGCTGGCGCCTCGGCTACGCGGCGAACAAGACGCTCGCGCCGCACTTCACGCGCTGGAACACGAACACCGATTCGTGCCCGCCGGCGCCGAGCCAGTACGCCGCGCTCGCCGCGCTGAATGCATCGCAGGATTGCGTCGACGCGATGCGCAAGAGCTTCCACGAGCGGCGCGATCTCATCGTGCGCCTGTTGAACGAAGTGCCGGGCGTCAGCTGCAGGAAGCCCGGCGGCGCGTTCTACGTGTGGCCGAACGTCACCGAGGCGTGCGCGAAGATCGGCGCGAAGGACAGCGAAGACTTCCGCAAGCAGCTCCTCCACGAAGCCGGCGTCGCCGTGCTCGCGGACGTCCACTTCGGCCCGCGCGTCGAAGGCGAGGGCCAGCACGTGCGCTTCAGCTACGCGAGCAGCCGCGCGGACATCGTCACGGGCATCGAACGGATGGCGGACTTCGTGAAGAAGAAGGAGAAGCGCTCGCAGACGGTCGGCGCGAAGTCGATGGGGGTGTGAAGCGAAGCGAGTTCGGAAGTGAGCTCGATGGTTCGCTTCGCCAACGGGGAACTCATTCGCGCGCGCGGCGGGGAGGGCCGCGCTCGCTCGTGCTCAAGGCCACCATCACGATGGCACTGAAGCGCGAGACCTGACGCTCAGTCGAACTGGTTCCCGCAAGGCAGGTCGTCGCCCGGCGACTCGAGGTGCAGACCTCCGAGGCCGCTCGACTTCGAGCGGTTGCCGATCAACACCAGGTTCGGGTTGCCGACCCAGAACCCGTTCCCCGCGGACTTCGACGCGCGGTTGCGGCTCCACAAGCCGTCGACGGACGTCGTCCCGCCTGGCTTCTTCGCGGCGCGGTTGCGGAAGAACGTGTTGCCGCCGGATGCGACGTCGAACGCGGCGACGGAGCAACCCTTCGCCTGGATGCCGTGCAGGAGGTTGCCGGTCGCACCGGTCCTCAGCAGCACGGCGCTCCCGCCGGCCTTCGTGACGCGGTTCTTCGTCAACACGCCCGCGTCGGAAGAGACGTCGAAGCCGGACAGGCTCGGCCGCGTGACGCGGCAGTCGGTCACGATGACGCCGAGCGCGCCGTCGTCCGCGACGACGCCGCGCTCCAGGTCGCCGTCCACGGGGCTGATCGCGCAGCCTTCGATGAGTGCGCTCTCCGAGTTCTCGCCGAGCTGGATGCCGATCGGGACGAGAACATCGGCGCCTCCGGAGGGAATGGGCGCTACGCCTCCGATTCCGGATCCGGATCGGGCGGCCGACGTCTCGCGTCGATCGGCGCCGCGTCAGTCCTCGAACGCGACGAAGCCGCCGCGCAGCTTGGCCGTGACCCTGTGTCCGCCGACCTTCACCGACCACTTGCCCTTGAGGTCGCCGCGGATGGCGGCCTGGATGTACTCGATGTCCTTCATCGCCATCTTCGTGACCGTGGTCGGAAGGCCCGAGCTCGCCTCGAAAATGGTCTCCGCGGCGACGCGGAAGTCGACGTTCCAGCGTTGCGCGTCGTCGTCGAACGACCACGCACCGGTACCCGGGATGAAGAAGGTGCTCACGACCGTGTGGTCGTTTGCGAACGCGAACTCGTCGACGCCGGAGACCTCGTCGACCTGCACCGAGGCGCCCTTCGTCTTCACGACGAACGCGTCGAACGAATCGAAGTCGCCGACGATGTCCATCTCGTCGTCCGCCTGGGCGAGTCCGAGCGAGAGCGCGGCGACGACGGCGGATGCGGCGAGCGTTGCGGTGCGGATCGACACGAGAGCCTCCTTCGTGGAATGCCTGGGAACGAGCGTTCTGCATCGGCCGGCCCGATGTCCGATCTTGACGCCCCGCCGGGCTTGAACCCGACCGCTCCGCCCGGGAAGCTCTCGCCCCCATGAACACGAGACGCGCCTTCATTCGCTCCGTTCTTGCCGCTTCGCCGGTCCTCGCGCTCGTCGCATGCGCTCCGCACCGTCGCGGCGAAGGCGAGGTCGTCCCGTTCGACGTCGTGATCCGTCACGGCACGGTCTACGACGGCTCGGGCGGCGCCCCACGCACGGCCGACGTCGCGATCGACGGCGACAAGATCGTCGCGATCGGCGACCTCGCGCTCGCGCACGGCAAACGCGAGATCGACGCGACTGGCCTCGCCGTCGCTCCCGGCTTCATCAACATGCTGTCGTGGTCGACCGAGTCGCTGATCGTCGACGGCAAGGGCGAGAGCGAGATCCGTCAGGGCGTCACGCTCCCGGTGATGGGCGAGGGCGAGTCGATGGGCCCGCTGAACGCCGCGATGAAGAAGTTCGGCGCCGAGATGCAGGGCGACATCAAGTACCCGATCACGTGGACGACGCTCGGCGAGTACCTCGACATGCTCGAGAAGAAGGGCGTGTCCCCGAACGTCGCCTCGTTCGTCGGCGCGACGACCTTGCGCGTCCACGAGGTCGGCTTCGAGGACCGTGCGCCGACCGCGGACGAACTGCTGCGGATGCAGTCGCTCGCGCGCGAAGCGATGGAGGAGGGCGCGCTCGGCATCGGGTCGTCGCTGATCTACGCGCCGGCCAGCTACTCCAAGACCGACGAGCTGATCGCGCTGTGCAAGGCCGTCGCGCCGTACGGCGGCATGTACATCTCGCACCTGCGCAGCGAGGGCAACCGCTTCGAGGAGGCGGTCGACGAGCTGATCACGATCGCGCGCGAGGCTGGAGTGCGCGCCGAGATCTACCACCTGAAGGCGGCGGGCAAGTCGAACTGGGGCAAGCTCGACTCGGTGATCGCGAAGGTCGAGAAGGCGCGCCGCGAAGGCCTCGCGATCACGGCCGACATGTACACGTACACCGCCGGCGCGACCGGCCTCGACGCGGCGATGCCGCCGTGGGTGCAGGAGGGCGGCTACCCGAAGTGGCGCGAGCGGCTGATCGACCCGGTGCAGCGCGCGCGCGTCGTCCAGGAGATGCGGACGCCGCAGAACGAGTGGGAGAACCTCCTGCTCGCTGCCGGCAGCGCGGACAACGTGCGCGTGGTCGCGTTCAAGAACGACGCGCTGAAGCCGCTGACGGGCAAGACGCTCGCCGAGGTGGCGCGCCTGCGCGGCAAGTCGCCGGAGGAGACCGCGTGCGACCTCGTCGTCGAGGACGGCAGCCGCGTCGGGACGGTCTACTTCCTCATGTCGGAGGAGAACGTCGCGAAGCAGACGGCGATCCCGTGGGTGAGCTTCGGTTCCGACGAGTCGGCGCAGGCGCCAGAAGGCGGGTTCCTGAAGTCGAACCCGCATCCGCGCGCCTACGGCAACTTCGCGCGCGTCCTCGGCAAGTACGTGCGCGAGGAGAAGCGCCTCACGCTCGAAGAAGCGGTGCGCCGCCTCGCCGCCCTGCCCGCCGACAACCTGCGCATCGATCGACGCGGAAGGCTCGCGCCGGGATACTTCGCCGACGTCGCGATCTTCGACGCCGCGAAGATCACCGACCACGCGACGTTCGACACGCCGCACCAGTACGCGACCGGAATGGTCCACGTGTTCGTGAACGGCACGCAGGTGTTGAAGGACGGCGAGCACACCGGCGCGACGCCCGGCCGCTTCGTCCGCGGTCCGGGTTGGCGCGGGCGCGAGTGAGCGCGGCGATGCGCATCGTCCTGGTCGGCAATTCCGGCTCCGGAAAGTCCACACTCGCGGCGAAGATCGCCGCGAAGCGCGGGCTACCGCTGCTCGAGCTCGATTCGATCGTCTGGGAGCCGGGGAAAGTCGCGGTGATGCGCCCGCGCGCGGCGATGTCCGCGGACCTCGCGCAGTTCGTCGCGGTGCACGACGAGTGGGTGATCGAAGGCTGCTACGGCGACCTCGCCGCCGAACTCCTGCCGCACGCGACCGAGCTCGTGTTCCTCGACCTCTCGCGCGAGGACTGCCGCACGCACGCACTCGCGCGGCCGTGGGAGCCGCACAAGTACGCGTCGAAGGAAGCGCAAGACAAGATGCTCCCCCCGCTCCTCGAGTGGATCGACGGGTACTTCACGCGCGACGATCAATGGTCGCGCGCGGCGCACGAGAAACTGTTCGCGGGGTTCGCGGGGAAGAAGCGTAGGATCGTGCGCGCGGCGAAGGAAGACGATGCGTGACCGAAGGGACCCGGTCGCTTCCCGATTCAGAAGCAGTCGAAGTACGTGCAGGGCCCGCCCGGCGGCGCGACGACGATGGTCGCGCGGTTGGAGAGGATCGACCCGCCCGGCGGACTCGCGACGGCCTGGAAATGAACCGTCGCTCCGACGATCGCCGCACTCGACGGCAGCGTGAACTTGATCGCTTCGCACACCGCGGTCTTCGCGCCGCTCGCGAACACGAACAGCGTCGCGGGATCGATGAGAAACGTGCCGATCGCCGGCGTCACCGGCAAGACGGCGGTTCCGAGCGAGCCGAAGATGACCCAGCTGCCGCTGGTGGGCGAGGGGCACATGTCGAGCGAGGCCTGACAGCCGGGCCGCGTGTTCGGGCACACCGACAGTTGGAACGGGTTCGTCACGATCGACGTCGCGCTCACCGAAGTGCACGGGCTCGTCGACCACGCGCCGCTCACGCGCACGAACGTGCCGACGAGCAGCGGGTTGATCGGAGTGCTCGAAGACACGCCGACGCCGGTGCCTTCGATGACGAGCGTCGCGGGCGGGCACGCCGCTCCGTTCACGAGCCGTCCCGAGATGGTGATCACCGGCGGAGCCGCCGCGGCCGCCGCTGCGAAGAGCGCGAAAGCGAGAAGCGTGCGCATCGATCTTCCTCCGAAGGGCAGGCCGCGCATCCTATCCCCGGTCGCCGCGGCTGCGGAGCCGCCGGTGCTGACGCGTCACGGCGCCACGTCGCCCACGAACTCGCCGTGCACCTTCGTGATGAAGCCGACGCCCATGTCGGTGCACTTGAACCGGCCGCGCACGTTGCCGTGGATGTCGGTCTGCTGGTTCGTGAGCCGGATCTTCTTCAGCTTGAACGCCTTGACCTTCACGGTCGTCGCGTAGTGCGCATAGTGGAGGTCCGCGGCCTCGGTGAGGTTCGCCTTCCAGCGCTTCGTGTCCGAGTCGAACTTCCACTTCCCCTCGCCGCTGACCATCACGTCGTTCGTCACCGTGTGATCGGACTTGAACACGAGCGAGTCCGGCCCGCTGAGCGGGTTGATCTCGTCGCCGGCCGGCTTCTTGTCGATCAGCTCGACGGAGAGCGCGAGGTTCCACGTGTGGATGATGTCGCCCGCGTGGACGCCGGCGGTGGACGGGTGGAACGGGACGGTGACCAGACCGGCGACGATGAGGGAGCGCGTCAGCGGGCGCATTGGGACGACCTCGGGAGAGGGGGCGGGGAGAGGGAGATCATCGGTCCCGGCCGCGTGGTCCGCAATGGGCGCGAGAGCGCGCCTCTCACTTGAATCCGCCGCGCGCCGCCTCCTCGCGCAGCGCCTGGATCCACTCGACGAGCGGCTTCGCGTCGACTGCGTCCGCGCCGGGCGCAACCACGACGACGTCGCCGTCGCGCACCGAGGTCGCGCGGTCCCAGTCGATCGCGATTCCGCCGGCGTGAATTCCGGTCGGCTCGAGCGTCGCGCCCTCGGGCCACGCGACGATCAGCCGTTCGTTCTCCGAGTCCTGCACCACCGGCGCTTCGAACCGCGCGCTGCCGCCGCGGAACCCGATCGTGAGCATCCGGGTGTGGACCTTGAGGCCCGGCTCGAGCGCGACGAAGTTCATCGGATCGAACGAGCGCACGTCGCCCGCGCCGCCCGCGTGCGAGAGGTCGAGCACCAGCTTCACGCCGGGCGAGCCGGCGATCGCGAGCAACCGCGATCGCTTGCGCGCCCGGCTCGCGCGCGAGGCGAGCTCTTCTTCGCCGAGGACCCGGTCGAATCCCGAGCGCTTCGCGACCGCGTCGCTCGCGGCCTCCGCGGAGTCGTCGTCGAACGCGAGCGCTTCCGCGAGACGATCCTGCAGCGTGCCGCCGTCCTCCTCGAGCGCCGCCTTCCACCCGGGCGCGAAGCGGTCGAGCAGGAGCGCGACCGCCGCGCCGGTGAGGTAGAAGCGGTCGCGCGCGGCGCCGCGGCCGCCGACGCTCACCCGCGCGAGCCGGTCGAGGTAGTCGCGGAACCAACGCCCGTCCGCGCCGCAGCCTTCGGGAGCGCCGTCGTGCGACGCCAGCCGCACGGCCTGCACTCCGAAGTAGTCCGCGAGGCCTTCGTTCAGCTCGAGACGTTCCTCGAAGTTCGCCACGCGTGCGTCGAGCGCGTCCTGCCGGCGCGTCCGCACCGCGAGGAAGTCCTGCGCGGACCGGCGTGCCTCCGCGTCGTCCTCGGCGACGATCGCGTCGCGGAGCAGCGTTCCTTCGAGCCGCGCCCACGCGTTGTTCGCGGCATCGTCCTCGGGGTAGCGCTCGACCTCCGAGGCGTTCTCGGCCGGCCAGCGCGCCGCGCCGCCTGCCGGCGCGCGCGCGCGGAACGCGTGGCCCGACTCGTGGAAGAGGAGGTACACGTCGCCGGCGCCGACGCCGGAGGCCGAGAGTCCGCTCCGCGAAATGAACGCCGCGACGTCGTCGCCGAGCGGCCCGGAGGTGTTCGCGTTCATCGCCTCGGTGCGCGGACCACAGAACGTCTGCGTCGTCACTCGTTCGGTCGCGAGCTTCGAGTACCCCGGCGGAGTCGCGCGACACTGCACCACGACCGCGCTCGCGTCGTCGAACACGGCGATCGGGATCGTGCGCAGGTCGAAGCCGGGCCAGATCGCGTCGCCGACCTTCGCGGCGACGGCGCGGGCGGCCTCGAGCTGGTCGAGCACCGCGGGGTCCGCGTCACCGCGGGCGGCGGCTGACGTCCGGACGAGCGTCGTTGCGAGGATGAGGGTCGCGAGCGCGGCGCGAAAGTCGGTCATTCCGTCCTCCGGCGCGCGAGTACGCGATCGGAGGCGGCGCTGTGAGAGGCGTCGTGAGAATCAGATCGGCGAGCCGACGAACAGGCCGGCAAGCTTCGTCTTCAGGTTCTTGCCGCCGACGCGGGCTTTCCACTTGCCGACCAGCTCGCCGGCCAGCATCGCCCCGAACAGCGACGCGTCCTCGACGCCGGCCTTCTTCATGTTCACGGTGCCGAGCGTCATGCCCGCGAAGAACACCGCGGCCGCTTCCGACATGTCGCCGTTCCACGTGTCCTTCGACGCGGAGTACGACCACGTCCCGGCGCCCGGGATGAACGCGTACATCGCGAGCGAGTGGTCCTCGCCGAACACGAAGTAGTCCGACATTCCGAGCGATTGGTCGTCACCCTTCGCGAACAGGCTCTTGGTCCTAAACGCGCAGTTGCAGTCGTACGTCCCGATGACGTCGACCTCCGCGCCCTCGCTCGTGGAGAGCGCGACAGAGAGTCCGAGAGCCGCGGCGAGGAAGATCCGGGTGAACGTCGAGGTGGAAGTGCTCATGCCGGGGCTTTCGGACGCGAGCGCCCGGCGACTTGAAGGCGAAACGGACGCGCCCGTGCGGCGCTTCGCGTCAGTGGGTCTCGATTCCGGAGAAGTGCCCCTTCAGCTTCGACCTGAAGGTGGTTCCGTTCTTGTGGTTCTTCCACTTGCCGCGCAGCTTGCCGTCGATCGCCATCGGCGGCGCGGTGACCTTCTTGAGACCCATCGAGAGCACGTCGACCGGGAAGCCGAGCATTGCCTCGAGGAACGGGTCGACCGCGGCCGACATGTCGCCGCTCCACGTGTTCTTCGTCGCGTTGAACGCCCACGTGCCGTCGCCCGGGACGAAGAACTCCATCGAGAGCACATTGCCCGTGTCGAAGATGAAGTGGTCGGGCAGTTCGAACGAACGGTCCTTGCCGACCTTCTTGTAGTTCGTCACTCGAAAGGCGCAGTTCACGTCGAATTCGCCGATCACGTCGGCCTCGTCCGCGGCGCGCAAGAGCTCGAGACCGATCAGCGAAAACAGGCACCACGCGATCGCACGTGACGGACGGGTCATCGGACCTCCGGGGAAGCAACGGGGGGAACAACGCGCGACATGATCGCCGACTCACGCCGCCGGCGCAACGCGTCACGCGCGGTCCCGTGCGCCGTCTACAATCCCGCACCGTGTCGTCCGCCACCTCGCCACTCCTCGATCATTTCCGCCGCCCGCGGAACGCGGGCACGCTCGACGCGAGGACCGGCAGCGGCACCGCGGAGAACGCCGCGTGCGGCGACGTCGTGCGCATCGACGTGCGGGTCGAGGACGGCGTAGTCGAGGACGCCCGGTTCCTCGCGCAGGGCTGCCCGTCCGCGGTCGGCGCCGCGAGCCTGCTCGTGAGCCGCGTCGTCGGGCTTCGCGCGTCCGACGCGCTCGCGCTCGACGCCGACCGCCTGCTCGCGGAGGCGGGAGAGCCCGACGCGTCGACCTCCGCGAAGACGCACGGCGCGCGGCTCGCCCTGCGCGCGCTGTCCGCCGCGCTCGCACCGTCCGGGAGCGCCGCGACGCCATGACCGCCGAGCGTCCCAAGAAGTCGCTGCGCACGATCCTGCGCGACTCGATCCTCGGCGGAAAGGAAGAGGAGCGCGAGCGCGAGCGGCTCTTCCGAGTGATCGAGATCAACCGCGCCCTCGTCTCGGAGCGCAACCCGAAGAAGCTCCTGACGATGATCCTCGACGCGTCGATCGACCTCACCGCCGCGGAGCGGGGCTTCTTGATCCTGAAGGGCGAGCGCGGTCTCGGCCAGGTGGAGGTCGCACGCAACCTCGACAAGGAGGCCGTGAAGTCGCCGGAGTACAAGATCAGCCACACGATCGCCGAGAAGGCGATGCAGTCCGGCGAGGCCGTGCTCACCGACTCGGCGCAGGACGACCCGGACTTCGGCAAGCTCTCGTCCGTCGCCGGCATGCAGCTGCGCTCGATCCTCTGCGTCCCGCTGCGCTTCCGCGGCGAGTCGATCGGCTGCGTCTACATCGACCACCGCTTCCGCACCGGCTCGTTCACGGAGTCGGACAAACGCCTGGTCGAGGTCTTCGCCGACCAGGCCGCGGCCGCGGTCGAGAACGCGCGACTCCACGTCGAGAACGAAGCGCAGCGCGCACGGCTCGAAGAGCTGAACCGCAAGCTCGAGGAGCGCGTGCACGAGCAGGAGATCGAGCTGATGGACGCGCGCGAGCGGCTCGCGCAGCAAGCGCCCGTCGCGGCGTCGAAGTACGACTACTCCGAGATGATCGGATCCGCGCCCGCGATGCGCGAGGTCTTTCGGCTGATGGACATCGTCACCGACACCGATTACCCGGTGCTCGTGCTGGGCGAGAGCGGCACCGGCAAGGAGCTGGTTGCGAAGAGCATCGTGAAACACGGCCGCCGCGCCGCGAAGCCGCTGCTCTCGGAGAACTGCGCCGCGCTGGCGGAGAGCCTGCTCGAGAGCGAGCTGTTCGGATACGTGAAGGGCGCGTTCACCGGGGCGAACGAGACGCGCGCCGGCCTCTTCGAGCGTGCGAACGGCGGCACGTTGTTCCTCGACGAGATCGGCGAGATGACGGAGCCGCTGCAGCGAAAGCTCCTGCGCGTGCTGCAGGAAGGCGAGTTCCGCAAGGTCGGCGCGACGACGCCGACGAAAGTCGACGTCAGGATCATCGCTGCGACCAACGCCGACCTCGCGACGATGGTGCAGAAGGGGACTTTCCGCGAGGACCTCTACTACCGCCTGAAGGTGATGACGATCCGCCTGCCGCCCTTGCGCGACCGCCGCGAGGACGTGCCCGCGCTGGTCGAAAAGGTGCTCGACCGCGTCGCCGCCGAGACGGGCGAGCCGAAGCGTCGCGTCACGCCGCAGGCGATGAAGCTGCTCGTCGCGTACCCCTGGCCCGGCAACGTGCGCGAGCTCGAGAACGAGCTGCGGCGCATGGCGGCGCTCGCCACCGACGGCACCATCGAGTCGCACCTCGCGCAGCCCTTGTTCGAGCAGCAGACCGCACGCGCGACCGACGAGTCGGTGCTGCGCGGGCGCACGCTCGACGAGCTCGAAAAGGCCGCGATCGTCGAGGCGCTGGGCCGCTGCGGCGGCAAGCGCATCGACGCCGCGAAGCTGCTCGGGCTGCCGCGCCGCACCGTCTACAACCGGCTGCGCAAGTACGGGATCCTGTGATGGCGTCCTGCCTCTCGACCGCCACGCTCGCCGCGCTGTTGTTCGGACCGGGCAGCGCGACCGAGCCCCCCGCGCCGGCCGCGCCGCCCGCGCCCCCCGCGCCATTGGTCCCGCCGGTCGAACAAGACCCGCTGCGGCTTGCGGGCCTCGTGTCGCGCGACTGCGAGACGTTCGTCTGGACGGCCGATCGCGCGGCGTACCTGCGCCGGCTCCGCGCGACACCCTTCCTGAAGGCGATCGCCGAAGTCGACGACGACGACGCGATGGACGCGCTCTCCTCGATCGCATCCGAGTTGAGCCAGGTCTTCCCGGCGGCGCTCCTGTCCGGGTGGAGGAACCTGCTCGAGCGCGGCGCGGGCGACGTCGCGCTCGCGGTCGACGGCTTCACGATCGGCCAGAACGGCGCCGAGCCCGACGTTCTCCTGCTCGCGGACGTGCGCGGCCTCGAGAAGGTCGTCGCCGCGCTGATGCGTTGCGCGCAGAGCCGCGACGTCGGCGAGGAGATGCTCGACATCCTCGAAGTCCCGTTCGAGCTCGACGAGTCGCCCGCCGTCGTCAGCGTCTTCCGCGGCGTGACGATCGTGGTGATCGGCATCGAGGAGGTCGGACCGGTCGCGTTCGCCGAGTCGTCCGGGGTGCTGCTCGCCTCGAAGGACAAGAAGCTCGTCGAGCGCGCGATCGAGCGCCAGCTCGACACCTCCGTCGGCTCGCTGCGCGACAGCTCGCGCTTCCGCGCCGTGTGGGAGCGCATCGAGCCGAACCCGGGGTCGTTGGTCTGGTACGCGAACCTCCGCAAGCTCCGCCAGTCGGACTTCGCGCGCGCGGCGACGCCGGGCTCGCTCCGGGCGCAGGTGGGCGAGGCGTTGCGCGCGTTCGACGGCGTCGGCTTCGCGCTGCGCGGCCGCGGCGAGGCGCTCGAGCTGCGCGCGTTCCTCGAGCGCGGCGCCGGACGCACGCAGGACCCGAACCCTCTGTTCCGCAGCACCGAGCGCTTCCGGTCGCTCGCCGCGTTCCCGGCTGAGTCGACGTGCGTGCTCGCGATGCGGGTGTCGGGAGAGCAGGCGGCCGAGACGGTCGGCACCGTCGCGCGGTTCATCGGCGGGCCCGGCCTCGACATGCACGTGAAGATGATCGGCCAGCTGTTGCGCGCGCGCGGCGCGATGCCGGGTCTCCTCGAGCATCTCGACGGCGAGCTCGTGTTGTGCCAGACGAAGCCGGCGGTGCAGGGCGAAGGCATCCCGCGCGTGGCATTCGCGCTGGAGTGCCTCGACGAAGCCGCCGTGCGCGCGTGGTTCGCCGAAGCGGTGCGCCGCGCCGGGCCGCTGCCGATCCAGCCGGCCAAGATCGGCGGGCTCGACGGGTACTCGATCCTGTTCGCGAGCCCCGACGTCCTCCTGCGTCCGGTGTTCGTCGTGAAGGACGGCTTCCTGTTCGGCGCGACGCAGGCCTTCGTGATGCGCGACCTGTTCCGCGTCGAGGGCAAGCCCGCCGTGAGCCTTCTCGAACGAAACGAATTCCTGCAGGCGTTCGACGGCATCGATCACGACCCGCGCCAGCCGGCCAACGCGCTGCTCTGGCTCGACGGCTCGCGCTTCATGTCCTCGGCGCTCACGTGGACCACCTGCGCGGCCCGCTCGATGATGCGCCGCCCGGACCGTGAGCGCATCGACGGCGTCGAACGCATCCTCGAGCTGTTGACCGACCCGGACGTGGACGAGGCGCTTTCGGGAACGGCGGTGGGCGTGACGCAAGGAGAGGACGGCGCGCTCATCGTGGCCGGCGGGCCCTAGTCGCGCCGGTCGCGCCGGTCGCGCCGGTCGCGCCGATCGCGCCGATCGCGCCGATCGCCGCGAATGGGCGCCGGCCGCGCGCCGCCCGAAGATTCCCGCGCTGCAATCCCGCTCCCTGCGCAAGATCGGCCCGGCGTTCTGCCGATGAATTGCGCATGGATTCCGCCCCCGCTCCGACCGCGACCGAAGCCGCCGCTCCTGCCGTCCCCGCCGTCGACGTGCCGCTCGAGCTGCGAACCGGGCTCGAGGCGCTGCTCGTCGGGAACAAGCTCGACCTGCCGGTTCTGCCGGAAGTCGCGAGCCAGACGATCCACGCGAGCATGGACGAGAACTGCGACCTCCGGAAGCTGACGGCGCTGATCCAGCGCGACCAGTCGATGACGTCGCACCTGCTCCGCCTCGCGAACTCCGCGCTGTACGGCGGCAACGTGAAGATCGTGTCGGTGCAGCAGGCGCTGGCGCGACTCGGCCTCTCGAAGATCCGCGAGATCGCGCTGGTGGTGTCGTGCGAGACGCGCGTGTTCAAGGTGGAAGGTTTCGAGATCGCTGTGCGGCAGTTGTTCCGCCACTCGCTCGCCGCCGGCGCGTTCGCGCAGAAGCTCGCGCGGCTGCGCCGCTGGAACGTCGAGGAAGCGTTCCTCTGCGGGATGCTGCACGACGTGGGCCGGCCCGTGCTGCTGCAGGCGCTCGCCGACATCAAGCGCGCGAAGCAGATCGACGTTTCGCGCGAGACCCTGCTCGCCGCCGCGACCGAGTACCACTGTCCCGTCGGCGCGCTGCTCGTGTCGAAGTGGCAGCTCCCCGCGCGGCTCGCGGAGACGATCGCGCACCACCACGACCCCGAGCACGCCCAGACCGCGAGCCAGACCGCGATGATGACGCGGCTCGCCGACGACCTCGCGCACTTCGCTCTCGCCGACAAGCCGATGACCGAAGAAGAGCTGCGCGTCCACCCGATGGTCGCGGGCTTGAACATCTATCCGGAGGAG
>CAZOLL010000053.1:0-14326 GCA_964580365.1 uncultured Phycisphaeraceae bacterium | reverse complement strand
GACGTCGATGCGGTACACGAACGAGTCCGACACCTGCGACGCGCGCGCACCGTCGGCGTGCTGGAAGGTCTGCTTCGCGAGGTCGACCAGCGCATACTCGAGGCGCCGCTCCGAGAAGCGCGCCGGGCCGGTCGCCGGCTGCGAACCCGCGGAGCCGAGCAAGTCGAACGTCTGCGCGCCGGGCCCGTCGGCCTCCGAGTCGAACGGCCGCATGCCGAGCGCGAGCTTGGTCACGCCGAAGTCGTCTTCCGCGAGCACGCGGAACGCGACGAGGCCGTCGGGCGTGACGTCCATGTCCGCTCGTGCGGGCTCGAGCAGGCGCGCGACGGGGACGCGATCCTTCACGGCGATGACCGCGTGCGTCGCGGGCTCGAGGTTCTTGAAGCCGTCCGCGCCGACCAGATGGATCGCGTACGACGTCGACTCCGCGACCGTGAACGACGCGTGCCAGTGCGGCGACTGCGTCGCGCCCTCACCCGGCGCCGGCGCGGCCGGCGCGGTGAGCGGGACCTCGAGCTTGCCGCCTTCGAAGACCAACTTGCCTTCGCGCGCATCGTGCGCGACCGCGACGTCGAGGTCGACGCGCGAGCCGATCACCGCCTCGACGTCGCCGGACGGCACCTGCCGCGGCTCGAGCCCGGTGTACTCGGGAAACGTCACCGTGACCGCGAGCGACTCGACCGCGGGCGGATCGACGACGTCGATCTTCACCTCGCGGCCGCCGCCGTCGTCGTCGCCGCCCTGCGGCCGGAACTCGAACGACTCCCGCACGGCGCGGAAGCGGCCGACCCAGTCGCGAGTCCCGGTCGGCGTCAGCGCGACCGGCGCGCGGTCACCGTCGTCGACGACCAGCTCGACCGACTCGGGGTTCTCACCGGTCACCTGCACCGTGACGGGCAGGCTCGCGCCCTTCGCCATGCGCACGCCGGTCGGCCGGTCGCCGTCCATCGAGACCTTGAAGTGCTCGCCGCTCTCGGGGAACAGCACGGAGAGGCGCGTGCGCTGCGGCCACGACTCCGACGAGCCGAACAGCCGGCGCGCGAAGATGCCGGCGAGGTCCGTGCGATACGCGGCGTAACCGAACGCTCCCGCGATCAGCACGGCGGCGACCGCGGACTCGCGGAAGAGCGGGCGGTGGTCGAAGATCGCCTCGAACCGCACCGAGTCGATCAACCGGCCGGTCTCGGCGCGCAGCTTCTCGACCAGCTCGACGGAGACGTTGCGCTTCGCGTCGAGCGCCTCGCCCTCGAGTTCGAGCGTCGAGATCAAGCGGCCGTCGAGCTCGGGGAAGCGCGCTTCGACGGCGAGCGCAACGTCCTCCGCCGTGAGCCGTTTCGAGAGCGGATACCACAGGAACCGCCAAAACGACGCCGCCGCGACCAACGTGAGCAATCCGACGAAGACGAGGCGAACGGGCGCGGGGAGCTGCAGCGTGCGGTCGAGGACGAACACCGCCGCGAGCGCAGCGGTGAGCACCAGGAGGACGCGCACGACGCCGAACGCGAAGTAGAGGCCGCGCAGGCGGCCCCGCAGGCGTTCGAGCTCCGAGCGAAGGCGGACCGGTTCCATGCGCGCGTCACCGTTGGAGGATGGGCAGGTAGCGGTAAGGCACCTGCAGGATGATCGAAGCAACCGCCGTGCTGAACGCGTCGCCGGGGCCGACGTCGTTCACCCAGCGGCCGTCGCGCTGTTGCGACGAGAGGAGGTCCTTGCGGATCCGCGTCCAGTACCGCGGCCACCACGGGTCGCCGGCGACATAGAACGCCTGGACCGCGTAGTACTGGCCGTACCAGAAGAAGAAGTGCGTCTTGAGGTCCTGCACCAGGTCGTAGCTCTCCCACAGCACGCCGAGGGATTCGTCGAGGCGGTTGTCGGAGTAGACGCCGGCGTTGTACAGCGACGCGATGCCCGCCGCCGTGAGCGCGTAGGACGAGCGCGTGTTGTCCATCAGCTGGTATTTGAAGGAGCCCTTCCGCAGGAAGTAGTAGTTGTCGATCATCGACTCGAAGTTGTTGGCATCCTCCCTCGAGACGTAGCTGCGCTGGACGTAGGTCACGGCGCGGTCGATCGTGGAGCGCGGGACCTTGATGCCGACGTTGCGCGCCGCGCGCAGCGCCATCAGCTGACAGACGGTGATCGACATGTCCGACTCGACGGCGAGCGGCTCATACCGCCACGAGCCGTGCGCGTTCTGCGAGCGGACGATGAGGTCGACGGCGCGCTGGAGCTTCGCGCGCACCTCGGGGTTCTTGCTCATCCCGAGCACTTCGCCGAGGTAGAGCGTCGCGAACGCGTGGCTGTACATGCGCGACCCGTGGCTCGACACGAACCCCGAGCCGTCGTCGACACACGACAAGAGGTAGCGGGTCGCGCGGTCGATGACCGGGCCGTACTCGCCGCGCTCGGGGAGGTGACCGCCGGCGAGGAACGCCATCGCGGACAGCGCGGTGACGCCGACGTGCGGCACGTTCTCCGCCTCGACCTCGTAGTTCTGGTTCAGCTTGAAGCCGATCTTCCCCATCCAGCAACCGTCGGCCGTCTGGTTCTGCGCCAACCAACGCAGCCCGCGCTCGGCGGCGGCGACCGTCTCCGGGTCGGCGCCTTCGCGCGAAGCGACGAGGTTCGAGTCGTCCAAGCCGCCGCCCTTCGACTGGTCCTGCGCGATCGCGAGGAGCGGGACCGCGAAGGCCGCGGCGCCCAAGCTCGCGAGCAGCGCGAGGATCGCCTTCACCGTCATCGCGCACCTCCGGCGGGGAAGATCAGCATCTGTTCGTCCTTCACCACCACCACCGTGCCCGGCGTCGCCGTCATCTGAGGCCGGCGCACGCCGCGGTCCGCCGAGATCCGGGTCGAGACGCACTCGGCGCGTTCCAGGTCGGCGGAGAACAACACGGTATCCATCTGTCGCGCGCCGCGGCGCGGCACGGCCGACACGAGCCCGACGGCGGAACCGTCGCGCGCCGCGAGCACGTCGAACTCCGAGATCGGCATCGTGAGGTCCGGGACGTTCAGCCGCCGCACGGCCTCCTGCGCCGGGCGATCGAGGTCGATCGCGATGATCTGCTCGACGGCGCGCGGCTGGCGCCGGTTCATCACGCTCATCTCGATCAGCGCGATGCGCTTGCCGACCGCGATCGGGCCGGAGTCGAACGCGCGCGCCGGCTTCTCGAGCGGGATGTCGTGGTCGACCCGGCCGCTGCGCGGCTCGAGGACGAGCACCGACTTGATGGCGACCGGCGTGCGGAACGCGGCCGGCGAGGTGCCGCGCAGGATCACCAGGCGATCTCCCGCGGCGACGAGCGAGCCCGAGCTGAAGCTGAACGAGTTGGTGACCGCGGGCGCCTGCGACCACAGCGGCGCGCCGGTCGACGCGTCGAACGCGAGGATCTTCCAGTCCGCCGTCGCGCTGGTGCCGACGGCGACCACCATGTCGAACTCCGGGAACGCGGCGATCTCGGGCCGCGCGGCGATCTCGTTCAGCGGCCGGCTCCATCGCTCGGCGCCGGTGAGCGCGTCGAACGCCGTGAGCTGGCCGGTGTGGTCCAGCACGAGCACCGAGCTGCCGCACAATCGCGCGTCGGAGACGCCGCCCGCCATCTCGAGGTCGAGGCGCCAGAACACCGAGAGCGAGGACGGCTCGACGGCGATCAGCTCGACGCCGCCGTCGAGACGATCGAGCACGTTGAAGAGGAGGCCGCTGCCGGTGAAGGTGAAGAACGGCGTCTGCGGGAGGATCAGGTCCGCCACCTGGCGGCCGTTCGCCGGGTCGAACGCCCGGAGGTGGCCCTGCTGGCGCACGATGAGCCGCCCGGCGACCGACTCCGCGACGATCGGGTCGCCTTCCGTGAAGTACGCGTCGACGCGCGCCTGCCACAGCTCGCGGTCCGCGGCGACGTCGATCAGGGTCAACAGCTCCGGCTCGTACAGGAGCACCGAATCTTCGTGCGTCGAAAGGTCCGCGCCGCGGATCGGGACCAGCCACGCCGCGGAATCGATGCGTCGCGTCGAGATGCGCGCGCCGAGCGACGGCGGAACGCGCGGCGACGGCGGCGCCTCGAACCGCTCGACGGGCGGCGCGGGGTTCGCGGCCAGGCGGCGCTGCGCGAGCGTCGCGTAGCTCGATCCCTCGCCGCCGAGCGCGGCGACGTCCTTCCCGGTCTCGCCGAGCCGCCGCCACACGAGGTCGGCGAGCGCGCGGTCTCCGGCGCCTTCCGCCGCCTGCGCGACGAGGTACAGCGCGTGGGCGCGCAGCGCAGGGTCGGTCTCCGACTGCAGGAGCGCGCTCGCCGCGGAGAAGACGCCGCGCCACTCGCTCTTCGTCAGGAGGATCTTCGCGAGGTCGAGCCGCGTCGACGACGCGACACGCGAGTTGGGGAACTCCGCGATCACGGTCGCGAGCGCGCCTGCGTCGCGAGTGCGGAGCGCGGCGTCACGGCGCTCGCCGGCCTCGCGCTCGAACACCGCGTAGACGTCGGGGCCGTGCTTCAGGATCGCGTCGGCGATCCGCGCGGCCGCGTAGCGCGCGACGGGCTCGCCCGAGAACGAGTGGTCGCGATACCGCGCGAGCATGTGCTGCCACTGGATCACCGCGTCGGCCGGCTTGGACTCGGCGATCGCGAGCGCCGCGCGGCGATCGAGCGTGAACAGCCCGGCCGCGATCTCGCCGCCGTAGTCGTAGTCGCGGAAACGATACGGAACCTCCGGGCAGCGCCGGTCGATCGCGTCGAGCAGCGCGCGGTAGCCGGGGACGTCGCTCAACCCGTGTCGCGCCTGCAGCAGCTCGTCGGCCGCCGCGAGGAAGCTCTGGTCGTCCGGCGCGTGCTCGGTCGCGAGCTGCAGGTGCTCCGCGAACGCGGCGAGATCGTGCTCGGCCTCCGCGCGGTGCGCGAGATCTCGATGGCAACGGAACAGGCCGTCCTCGACGCGGCGGTGCTGCTCCGAGGTGAGCCCCGGGAGCGTCGCGATGCGCGTGAAGTCGGAGATCGCCTTGTCGTACTCGCGGCGCAGCGCGCGCAGATCGGCGAGCCGCAGCACGTCGTCGGCGCTGGCGTCGGGCGATGCGGCCCGCGCGGCGGCGCGTGCGAGCAGCGCTTCCGCTTCGTAGAAGACCGTGACGCGGTCCTGCGACGCGGTGACGGCGAAGTCGCGGTAGAGCAGCAGGTTGCCCGGCTGATCGTGGCGCCAGTTCACCGACTCGACCTTTTTCAGCTCGACGGTCGGGCCCTTCCTTGCCCATTCGACGTCGAGGAGAGAGTCGTACATCGGCTGCATCACCCTGCCGGCGGCGAGGGCCGCGCGGCCGCGCGGCACCGGCGATTTCTGACCGGAGAACGAATAACGGCCGAGGTCCGCGCCCGAGCGCAGGTCGCGGAACGCGAGCGATTCCTTGTCGCTGGTCACGACCACGTCACCGTCCACGCCGAGCAGCGTGGTGTCGTTCGGGCCGCACTGGTTGCCCCACAGCCATTTGCCGGTCGCGAGGTCGAGCGCGAACAGGATCTCCGAGTCGAGCGGCGCACACACGACGATGCCGTCCTTGATGACGGGCGGCGAGTTGTCGAACAGCGTGTTGCGAACGCTCGGCCTGCGGTAGTGCGACGAGCCCTGGATCATGAGGGCCGGGTACTCGGTCACCCAGCGCAGCTCGCCGGAGATCGTGTCGATGCCGGCGACGACACCGAGGTTCGACACGAGCACGAGCACGCCGTCCTTCTCTGCCGGCTGCTGCAGCGTGAACTCTTTGAACGCCTTGTTGAACATCGTCAGCTCTTGCTGGCCGACGACGATCGGCGTCTTCCACAAGAGCCGCCCGTCGTCGAGCGACAGGCAGAACGCGTAGCAGTTGAGCGCTCCCTCGAGGATGTACCCGGCGGCGAGCACGCGATCGGAGACCACGACCGGTGGCGCGGTGACCGACACGCGGTTCTCGAAATCGCGGCGGCTCTGCGCCGCGCGCCGCTGCGACCACTTCTGCGCGCCGTTCTCGAGCGAGAGCCCGACGAGCCCGCGCGTCGGGATCGTGCGGATGATCGGCGATTCATCGAACTCGATCGAGCGCCCGCGCGGCACCGCATCCATCAGCGGCGCGACCACCGTGTCGCGCTCGACGACCGCGGAGAGGTGCAGGTGGCGCGCGAGCACGGGAGTGCCGCGACGGCTCTCGACGATGCGCGAGAACTCCGTGTAGCGGTCGGTGTCGCCGAGCACGAGCTCCGGTCCGTCGAACGTCCAGCGCGGTTCCGACGAGAAGAACGAGTAGCAGCGCACCTGCAGACCGTCGGTGCAGACGAGCGAGTCCTCCACCGCGACCGGGTGGAACGGGAACTCGGAACTGAACTCGTTCAGCGAGGTGTACGGGTTGGTTTCGCCCGCCGCGAACGCCGGAGGGTCGAAGCGGTCGGCGAACGCGGGCCGCGCGCCGACGAACTCCGCGAGCCGCGCGTGCGCGGCGTCGCCTCCGAGGATCGGCCAAGCGGGGGGACGCGCGCGGGTGAACGCGGCGCCCAGGCGCGCCACGGCCTCGCGGTCGGACGCGACGCGGGAGCTCGCGACGCCCGGCGACTCGCCCGAGAGCAAACGCGCCGCGGCATCGCGCTCGGACAACGAGCGCCCGATCTTCGCGGCCTCGCTCGCGCCGAGGAACAGTCGCGCGCGAGCGTACCAACGCATCGCGAGCGTCGCGGCTCCGCGCTCGAGCGCAAGGCCGCCGAGGCGCGCGAGCGCTGCGGCGCCGGCGCCGGTCGCGGCCCAGCGGACGCCGAGCGTCTCGAGCACGCGCTCGTCGCGCGCGTCGTACGGCGGCCGCGACGCGAGCGCGGCCACACGAACCCTCGCGTACGCGTCGTACTTCGCGCGCGCTTCCCGCGGGAGCTCGGACAACAAGAAGCGCGCGTACTCGCCGGCCCCGACCCAGCGCGACATCGGCTTGTCGGCGATCTGGTACAGGGTGTTCGGGTGAAGGTTGATCAGGTCCTGCAGCGGCTCGAACGCTTCCTCGAAGCGTCCGGCCGCGAGCGACTCCTCCGCCTTCTGGCAGCGGAAGCGGACGTCGGCCGACTCCTGAAGCGCGAAGCTCGCGACCTCGCGGTTGTCTGGGTCGAACTTGAACTTGGGGTCGCGGATCTCTCCCCAGCCGCGGAACGCCGACCACGCGTCGGCGCCGGCGGACTCCTGCGCCGGCGACGAGCGCACCGGGGCGACGACGAGGAGCGCCGCGAGCGCGAGGGCCGGACTCGTTCGATGGTCATGCCGCGTGAGGCGTCGGGGCGGGCGCAGTTGAGCGCGCTCCTCTCGTAGGGGCAGCGTCCGATTGAATATCGTCCGTCGAGGCGCTTGTAGCACAGCCGTTTCGGACGATGGCGGCGGGGCCGGATTATAGGGTTCGATCCGCCGGACGGGCGTCCTCGCCGGGGCGAACCATGTCGGTCTGGTCGGCCTGCGCGGCGCGGTCGACCCGCTCGCGATACACCCGGAAGATCTCGTCCCTCGAGAGCAGGCCGACGAGTCGCTTCTTGTCGTCGTCCGCGAGGATCGGGATCTCCTCGCAGCCCGCCTCGGCGAACTTCCGGAGCGCCGACAACAGCGGCTCGTCGAGCTTCACGCTCGGGAAGTCCTTGCTCGCGACCTCCTCGGCGAGAACGAGGCGGTGGATCGCGGTGTCGAACAGGAAATCGCGCACGTCCTCCACGGTGACGACCCCGAGGATCGAGCCGTCCTCGTCCACCACCGGGAAGGTGGTGTGGCGCGTGAGCGGGATGAGATGCAACACGTCGGCGATCGGCGCGCCGCGCGACACCGTCTGCGCCGGCACGCGGCGACGCCATGCGTCGGCGACCGTGAGCGGGCCGAGCACGTCGAGCGACAGCTCGCCGAGGTGCGCCGGCGAGTCGTAGCGCGACTTCACCTGGCTCTTGTAGACCGAGGCGCGGCCGGTGAAGACGTAGCTGAGCGAGCAGACCAACACGAGCGGCAAGAGCAGCGAGTACGAGCCCGTGATCTCGCACACCATCACCAGGCCGGCGATCGGCACCTTCGTGATGCCCGCGAACACGCCGCTCATTCCCACAAGAATGTAGGGCGCCGCGGACGGCACGACCGACGGGAACAGGTCGTGCGCGAGGTTGCCGTAGCCGGCGCCGAGCATCGCGCCGACGAAGAACGACGGGCCGAACACGCCTTCGCCGCCGCGCGACCCGTGCGTGATTCCAGTGGCGATGATCTTGGCGAACGCGAGGCCGAAGAGGAGCCACACGCCGTTCAGCGTGCCGTCGATCGCCTGCTGCACCCAGCCGTAGCCCGTGCCCCACACCTGCGGGACGCAGCACGCGAGCGCGCCGAGCAACAGCCCGCCCGCCGCCGGCCACAGGAACACGGGCAAGTGCAGGTGCTTCAGCAAGCGGTCCGCGATGCGCTCGCGCACGAACTTCAGCGCCGACACGTAGAGGATGCCGGTCGCGGCGCAGAGCAGTCCGAAGACGGCGTAGCTCAACAACTCGAGCGGCGAGCCGAGCGTCATCGAGCCGACGGTGAAGACCGGCGCCGTCGTGTAGATCAGCCCGAACGTCGCGAAGGCGGCGACCGCGCCGAGGATCGCCGGCACGAACGCCTGGTATTCGAACTCCGGGTTCCGGTAGGGCGACTCGATGGCGAAGATCGCGCCGGAGAGCGGCGCGCGGAAGATCGACGCGAAGCCCGCGGCCGCGCCGACGAGCAACGCCGTGCGACGTTCGCTCGCGCGCAACCGGAACAGGACCGCGATGCCCGAGCCGATCGCGGCGCCGAGCGCGACCATCGGCCCCTCGCGACCGACCGACCCGCCCGATCCGATGACGGCCGCGGACGACACCACCTTCACCACCGGCGACGGCAGACCGAGGCGCCCGCGCCCTTCGTGGAACGCGCGGATCACGGCGTCGGTGCCGGTCTTCTCGGAAGCCGGCATCAGGAGGTGCGTCATCACGCCGGCGATCAGGCCGCCGAGCGCCGGCACGAGGATCATCATCCACGGCGACGGGAGCGTCGTGATCTCGGGGCCGATCTTCGGGTCGCCGCCCGGAACGGGCGGATGGAAGTCGGCGATGCGCTCGGTGAACAACTCGATCGCCGCGTTCAGGAGCCAGAAGAACCCGGCCGCGGCGAGGCCCGCGAGGACTCCGATCAGCGCCGCGAGGGCCGCCCACTTCGCCGCGTAGCGGACGTCCGGCAGTCCTTCCTTGCCGGAGGCCGACTTCGCGTTCCCTCCCACTCCGTCCGCGCCGCTCACCGCCGCCGATGCCTCCCGGTCAGACCAGGTTCGCGCGTTTGCGCAGGAGCCACTCCGCCGCCAGCACCAGCACGAAGGCGAGCAAGGCCGGCCACGACGACCACAACTCCTCGCGCTCCGGCTCGCCGCGCGGACGCTCGCGCGCTTCGCCGCCGACCTGCTTCAAGAGGTCGGGGAGTTGGTCGAGCCCGACGTACGCGCCGTGCGTCGTGGTCGCGACCGACTCGAGCACGTCCTTCGCCAGCACCGGGTTCTCCCACTCGTGGCGCGGCACCTCGACGCGGAACGACTTCGGCGAGAGACGCCCCGGCTCGCGGCCGGTCGGGTCCTCGAGCCACGTCTGGTACCCGCCGTCCCGGCCGAGACGGATCACGCGCTCGAAGCGCCCTTCGTCGGCGTCGACGAGCGACAGCTCGAGCGTGAGGTTCTTGCCGTCCGGATCGAGCAGGTGCACCGGCCACGTCGGTTCATGCACCGGATTGAAGTCGGTGTCGCGGATGCGCGCGATCAGGTCGACCGGTTCGTTGACGTCGTACAGCGCCTTGTCGGTGACAAGCTCGAATCGCTTGTTCGTGCGACGCAGCTTGTTGATCGCGACGCTGCGGATCGCCGCGCGCCAGAACCTCTCCGTGTACCGCTCGCCGTAGAACCGCCGCCACTTCCATGTCGAGTCGAAGCCGACGAAGAGTGTGCGGCCGCTCGGGTAGTAGGTGCTCGCCAGCACGACGTGCTTGCCGAACTGGTTCGAGTTCTCGGGATGGCGCAACAGGACCTCGGCGCCGCCCTTCGCCTTGCGCACCGGGTAGTACCACTCCTGCGGCGGCAGGCCGACGTCCGGGTCTTCCCACAGCTTGCGGTTCTTCGCGACGTCCTTCTCGAGGCGCACGATCTCCTGCGGGTCGAGCGGGTTCTCGAGCTTCGGACGGAACGGCTTCCGGTAGTCCTCGGGCTGCAGCTTGCGCTCGTCGTCGGCGTCGCCGAGCACGACGGGCAGCACGTCCTCGAGCGGAGTGCCGGCGTACGCGCGCGGGTTGTCGAGCACTCCCGCCACCATGATCAGACCGCCGCCGAGCTCGACGAACTCCTTCAGCGACGCGAGCGCCTGTTCGGACTGCTCGACGGTCGGCAGGAGGCCGAACGGCGGCACGTCACCGAGGATCACGACGTCGTAGTCGAACAGCGAGACCTTGTCGGGCGGGAAGCCGGTGAGCGCGGGCACGCCCGCGGTCGACTCCTGGATGAAGTCCTTGTCGGCGTCGAGCAGGAGGCACTGCGCCTTCACGTTCTTCGCGCGCAGCAGGATGTTCATCAGGAAGCGGTATTCCCAGCGCGGGTAGCCCTCGACGTAGAGGACCTTGATCTCCTCCGGGTCGACGCGCAGGTGGTGCGCGCGCGCGTTGTCGTCGGTGAACTGCTCGCCGGGCAACGGCTCGACCGTGACGACGAGGTCGTAGTCGCCGTCGCGCTCGGGCTTCCAGTACAGGACCTCGGTCTGTTCGCGGTCGCGGCCGGCGAGCTCCACCTCGCGGCTCGCGAGGATCTCGCTCGAGTCCTCTTGCCGCAGAGTCAGGCTGGTCGGCTTGCCTTCGTAGCCGTGCGCGGCGAGCGTGACCTCGAACGCGACGTCGTCGTTGACGAGCGCGACGTCCGGCGCGCGCACCGTCTTGATCTCGACGTTGCGCGGTTCGTTCGGGTCGCCGACGCCGACGGCGTGCACCTTGATGCCGTCGAGCGCGGCGAGCGCCGCCGCTTCCGACGGATCGATGCCGGAGTTGCTGCGCCCGTCCGACACGACGACGATCTCGGTGACGCGCTCGCCGCGGCCGGTGACGTCCGTGAGGAGGTCGGTGATCGCGCTGCCGAGCCGCGTCGACGGTGCGTCGGCGACCAGCTCCGACGGCGTCTCGATGGAGCGCAGCTCCTCGCCGAACGAGAAGAACCGCACTTCGTTCTTCGCCGAGAGCGCCTTCGACGGATCGGTCTCCGGGCGCTGGAGGATCGTCTTCACGAGGTCGATGCGCGGCATCTCCGCCGCGCGCGACGCGTCGGCGAGCCCCGCGAGCTTCGCCAGCCGGTCCGCGACCTCGTCGCCGACGTACGCGTCCTTGCGCGTCATCGACGCCGACGCGTCGATCAGGACCGGCAGCACCGACTTCTCGACGACGACGGGCTGCGTTTCGCGCACCGGGCGGAACAAGAACAGGAACAGCATGAAGAACGCGAGGCCGCGCAGGATCCCGAGCACGATGCGCGTGCGCGGCGGGATCTCGCGGCTCTCGCGGCGGTAGACGAGCCACACGCCGAGCGCGACCGCGGGGACGATGACGAGCGCGATGACCCACGCGGGCGGCGCATCGAGGAAACGGAACGACGTGACGTCGCGCAGCGGCGCCGCGTCCGGCGCCGAGGACGAGGCAGGCGCCGCGGGCGGAGTCTGCGCGAACCAGAGCGCCGACCACCGCGTGACGACGTCGAGCGCATTCATGCCCCGCCTCCCGAGCGCGCGCGGCCGAACAGCCACGCGAGCACCATCTCGGCGGCGAGAAGTCCAATCAGCGCCATCAGCAGGGCGTGGAACAACTCACCGCCGCGCGACCCGGTGTCCGAGCGGTCGGCGCTGCGGACCTCGGTCGAGAAGCCGAGCGTCACTCCCGGGAACAACTGCGCGAACGCGGGGATCTCGACGCGCGCCGGGTCGCTCTCGCGCGGGTCGACGTTCACCGCGTACTGCTCGACCTTCTTGCTGCCGGCGTCGCTGCCGGCGGCGAGCGGGAACGTCATCTCGAGTTGGTAGAGGCCGGGCTCGCTCGTGCGGTCGAACGCAGGGAGCACGAACTCGCCGTACTCCATCTCGCGCGGCGTCTCGGTCATCCGCACGCGCTCCGTCGACGGCATCACGACCGCGATCTCCTGCGGGATGCTGCGCGTCGAGCGACGGATGCGCTCGCCGATCGCGAGGTTGAAGCGCTTCAGGTCCGGCAGCGTAAGGTACGCGGCGGCCTCCTGCATCAGCGGGAGGAACGTCACCACGTGGTCCTGCGAAGCGAAGTCGTTCCACGCCGCGTCGGCGCTCGACGTCCAGAGCAGCACGCGGCCGTCGCCGAGCGGCTTGTCGAGCAGCAGCGGAGACGGCGACGCAGCGTCGTCGTCCGCGTGCATCAAGACCGACGTCGCCGTGTCGAGCGGGCCGACCTCGACGCGCCACAGCGCGCGGAGGCGGCTCTTCTTCAGCTGCGCGCCGACGATCGGGTCGGCGAACAGCTTGAGCACGCGATGGCTCGGAGCGTCGATCGCGCTGGAGAACGCGAGGTCGGCGTCCGGTCGCGTGTCGCCGCGCGTGTCGACGATGCGCGCCGGGAGCAGGCCGGTGCCGTCGGCGCGGTGGAACCGCTCGTTCCACGAGGTCGGGTCGACGAGGTCGCCGAGGAAGATCAGCAGGCCGCGGCCCGCCTTCACCGCGTTCTCGAGCTCCTCCGCGACCTGCGGGTCGACGCGCGCGACGTTGGCGAGCACGATGAGGTCGTAGTCCGCCAGCGTCTCGCCGCGCAGGTTGAAGCGCCGGTCGTCGACGGTGTGCAGCCGGTACACGGTCCCGGAGTTCTCCGGGTCGGGCGCGGGGTTCAGGATCGGCGCGATGACCGCGGTCTCGGAAAGGTCCGCGCCCTTGTCGGCGTCGCCGTCGACGAGCAACGTCTTCACCGCGGAGTGCACGGGGAAGGCGATCCAGCGCTTGTCGTTCTGCGTGAGCTCGTCGGGTTCGAGCGCGAACTCGACGCCGGCCGCGCCGCCTTCCGGCGGCAGCATCATGCACTGGACGATCGCGGACGCGTTCGGACCGACGTCGAACGTGACCGTGCGCGACTGGTCGCGCCGTCCGTTCCACGTGAAGGTGCCGGTGATGCCGCGGCGGTCGCGCGACCCGTGGTTCTTCACCGTCGCGAGCAGCTCGATCGCCTCGCCCGCGATCGCGTTCTCGGGGCGGATGCGGATGTCCTCGACGGCGAGGTCGTTCGGCGCGCGCGCCTGGCCGACGTCGATCACGGCGAACTCGGCGTCGAACGCGGCGGCGCGACGCCACGCGGACGCGGCCGGCGACTCGCGCCCCGACGGCGCGACGGGCGACGCCGGCTCGGTTCCGCTCTCGCCCGTCGCATCGGTCGCGCCGGAGAACGTCACGCGCTGCAGGTCGGAGAAGACGTAGACCTCGCGATGCCCGACGCCGGGAGCGAGCACTTGCTCGACGAGCAGGTCGAGCGTGCGTGTCAGGTCGGCACCGGACCACGTGGTGGAGAGACGGTCGACGACGTCGCGCGCACGGGTGAGGTCGGAGGTCTGCGACTGCAGCACGCGCGGCGGATCGCCGAGCGTGAGGATGGTCACCTGGTCGCCGCTCTTCTCGGAAAGCGCGTCGAGGACGCGCCGCGCCTGCAACTTGAGCCGGGTGAGCGGCGAGTCGCCGCTCTGGTCCGTCGTCGCCATCGAGAACGACGAGTCGACGACGAGCACGACGTTGCGCTGCGAACGCGTCAGCTTGCCGAGCGGGCTCGACGACGGCACGAACGGCCGCGCCAGCGCGAACGCGCACGCGGCGACGAGCAGGCAGCGCAACAGGAGGAGGAGAAGCGACTCGAACGTCAGCCGGCGCCGCGTCTTCTGCCACGCCTGCAGCAGGAACTCCTGCGCCGCCCAGCGCAGCACGCGGAAGCGCCGCCGGTTGAGCAGGTGGATGATCAGCGGAACGGCGAAGAGCAGCGTGCCCCACAGGATCGCGCCGTTGCCGAACGTGAGGTTCATCGCGCCGCCGTCCCGCGCTTCATGCGCAGCGCGAGGTAGGAGGTGAGGGCGACGTCGAGCGGCGTGTCGGTGGAGAGCAGCTTGTAGTCGACGCCGTTGGCGAGGCAGCCCTTGCGGATGCGGTCGCAGTGCGAGCCGAACACCTCGAGGTACGCCTGGCGCAGCGCCTTCGGGTCGGAGACCAGCGGGTCGAAGCCCTCCATCCCGTCGAAGCGCGTCGTGCGCTGGAACGGGAACTCGATCTCGTCCTTGTCGAGCACCTGGAAGACG
>CAZOLL010000052.1:0-14347 GCA_964580365.1 uncultured Phycisphaeraceae bacterium | reverse complement strand
CGGCCTCGTCGCGGAAGAGGTCGTGCCGTCGTTCCCGCCGCTCCAGCCCGCCGAAGAGATCGCGTGGGACTACCACGCGACCGACCACAGCCCGCGCGGCCATCTGCTCGCACCGTTGCGCCAGGCGCTGCGCCGCCTGCGGCTGCTCGACGCGCGCGCCGTCACCGCCGCGCGCGACGGTTCGCGCGTACGCTCCGCGGGCATCGTCATCTGCCGCCAGCGCCCGGGCACGGCGAAGGGCGTCGTGTTCCTCACGCTCGAGGACGAGAGCGGCTTCGTGAACGTCGTGTGCTGGGAAGCGGTGTTCGACCGCCAGGCGCTGTTGATCAAGACCTCGTCGTTCCTCGGCGTCGAAGGCCGCGTGCAAGCCCAAGACGGCGTCGTGCACGTGATCGCCGAGCGCTTCTTCGCGCCCGACCTGCGAGCGGCCGCGGCCACGACCGGACTCACGCGGCTGCCGGAAGTACGGAGCCACGACTTCCACTGAGCCGGCGCGCCCGCGACGCGATCAGAACGACTTGATCTTCGGCGGCACCTCGAACACGTTGTCGGCGGAAGCGATGAGCAGATCGGTGCCGAGGCCGCCGTCGAGCACGACCTTCGAATTGAACTCGTTGAAGAACGCCGGCCCGTTGCCGAAGTCGAGCGTGTCGTTGCCGGCGCCGAGCTCGACGCGCAGACGCCCCGCGAAATGACAGTCGTTCGCACGCACTGTCTCCGAAGTGCCGCCGGTCGAGATGCGCGTCTCGCCGCCGACGTCGACGTCCTCGAGCAGGATCGCGGCGAGGTCGGCGTTCACGTCGACCGTGCGCGCGCTCTCGATCCGCAGGTCACCGCCGATGTGGACGTCGTCTTCTTCGGAGCTCGCATTCAGGCCTTCGCCGAGGATTGCGACGTCCGCGGCCTTGCGGATGCGGAGGTTCCCGCCGATGGTGACCGTGAAGGTGGCCTGCTCGCGGAAGTCGCAGACGTCGCCCGCCTGGCCCCCCATGTTCACGTCGACATCGCCGCCGATGAAGACCTCGTGGTCGACCGTGCCCTCCGGATCGATGTCGAGCGCATCGTCGCCGCTCCCGAGCTTCACGGTCAGATCGCCGCCGATGTCGATCGCGTTGATCTCCAGGTCGTCGTCGCCGCCCTTCAACTTGACTCGGATGTCCCGGACGCCGACGAACGTGCCGTGCGGGAACCCGTTGGCGATCACCGTGACCTCGGCCGTGTGACCGTTGCCCTCGATGATCACCTGGTCGGGCGCGTTGTCGCCGGTGATCGTGAGCACGGGACCGTTCCGGGTCACGTTGACCGCGCCCTCGGACGAAGGAGCGGCGAGCGCGAGCACCGAGGACGTGAGAGCGACGCGAATCAGCAGCAGGTTCATCAGGCCTCCCGAGACGGGCATTCACCGAGGGTACGCCCTCTCGAGGCGAATTCGCCGCACGGCGCCGACACGAAACCCGAGATCGTCCGCCCGGGCCGCATCAGCTCCGCATCGGTTCGCCCCCGGCGCCTGAAGGCGCAGAGTCGAGCGTCTACCTTCGCGCCTCCGTTCGATCGTGTCGCTCCCGGAGTCCTGTCGCATGAACATGCTCGCCCTCGTCCTCGCCTTGGCTGCGCTCGGACAGAACGCGCCGGCGCCGGCGGTGCCCGCCGCGCCGGCGCACCAGAAATCGATGCTGATCTTCGGCGGCACATCGTTCATCGGACCGAGCCTCGTGCCGGTCGCGCTCGAGCGCGGCTGGAAGGTCACGCTGTTCAACCGCGGCAAGACGAACGCAGACCTGTTCCCCGAGGTCGAGAAGCTGCGCGGCGACCGCGACCCGAACGTCGGCGACGGGCTGAAGGCGCTCGAGGGCCGCAAGTTCGACGCGATCATCGACGACTCGGGTCACGTGACGCGCCACGTGAAGGCGTCGTGCGCCGCGCTCGCGGACGAGCACGCGTTCGCCGTGTTCGTCTCGAGCCTCTCGGCCTACGCGTCCCACGACGCGGTCGGCGTCGATGAGGACCAGCCGCTCGCGCCCCTGCTCGCCCCGAGCGAAGACTTCATGGGCGAAGCGTTCGGTCCGCTGAAGGCGCTGTGCGAGAAGGAGTACCAGGACGCGTTTCCCGGCCGCGCGGCCATCGTGCGCCCGGGTCTCATCGTCGGCAATCGCGACCGCAGCGGACGCTTCGGGTACTGGGTCGGCCGCATGGCGAAGGGCGGCGACGTCCTCGCGCCCGGCGACGGCAACGACCCGATCATGATCATCGATGTCCGCGACCTCGCCGAGTTTCTGGTGACGCTGTGCGACCACCGCACCGCGGGCGTCTTCAACGCGATCGGTCCCGACAAGCCGTACACGATGAAGGAGATCGTCGAGACCTGCGCGAAGGCCGCCGAAGTCGAGTCGAAGATCACGTGGGTCGACGGCGCGTTCCTCGAAGAGCACGGCGTGCACGGCTGGACCGATCTGCCGGTGTGGATGCCGCAGACCGAGGGCTTGCGCGGCTTCCACCTCCGCAAGAACCAGCGCGCGATCGACGCGGGCCTGAAGTTCCGCCCGCTGCTCGACACGTGCAAGGACGCGCTCGAGTACTGGCGCTCGCTTCCGGAGGACAAGCGCACGCGGCCCGGCCGCGGCCTCACGCCCGAGCGCGAGGCCGAACTCTTGAAGGAGTGGCGCGCGCGCTGAGCGCGGTCCCGCGGTTCGCGTCGCCGCGCGTCAGTTCCCCGCGCCGCCCGCCACGACGCTGCCGTCCTTCTTGTCGATCGTCAGGCCGAGCTTCTCGCCGCGCACGCGATAGAAGAAGAAGCCGTACATCATCTCCTCGTGCGTCTGCAGCCCCGGCTTCACAGTCGCGGTCGGGTCGGGGTTGAACGGGTTGAAGCTCGAGTTGTCGTAGTGCGCGGTGACCTCGAGCACGGTCCCGGGCGCGAACGCCTTGCCAGCCCGCGACCAGCGGTAGCTCTGCTGCCAGTCGAAGCTGTAGTTCGGGACGACCAGCAGCGTCTCGTCGGTTCCGTCCGGCAGGACGGCGCGGAACGTCATGTCCTTCCCGCGCAGATGCATGTGCGCGAACACGCCGACGCCTTCGATCTCCGGCTCGAACTTCTGTTTGCCCTTCACCGCGTGCGCCTCGGCGCCCGGCGGGATCGCGAACCGCCAGTTGGTCGCCTCCGCGTGGTAGAGCCGCTGGTCGACCGTCTCGCGCGGGAAGCGCAGGCCGACGAAGATCTTGTCGTCCACCTCGCTGCCGTCGGTCACGTAATGGCACTCGAGCGCGAGCACCGAGAGCGCGGGGATCAGGACGGCGGTGCCGGGGTCGAGCACCATCGGGTCGCCGCCGGGAACCGTGCCGGTGATGAAGTTCTTCAGGTCGAACTGCTCGGTGAGCTTCACGAACGCGAGGTTCGCGTGGTGCAGCACGCGCGGGTTCTGCGCGCGGATCTCGACGGCCGACACCCAGGTGTCCTGCGTGAACATGTGCGGCAGGACGATGTACTGGTACGGGACGATGCCGTCCTTCGGCACGTGCGTGCTCGTCAACTGCGAGACGATCAGGTCGGGCTCGCCGATGCGCCAGTCGCCGGTCTTGAGCGGCGGCGGCGCCGGCACGTTCGCGAGCACGCCCGGCTTCGAACCGCTCTTCACCCACGCGCGGATCGTGCGCACCTCGTCGTCCTCGAGCCCGCGATGGTTGGTGAACTCGCCGCTCGTTTTCGAGCTGCCGAACCACGGCGGCATCCGCCGCTGGTGCACGACCTCCTCGATCATGTCGGCGTGCGACTCGGCGTCGTCGAACGTGAGCAACGAGAACGGCGCGGCGCCCTTCGGCTGGTGGCACTCCACGCAGTTCGCGTAGACGATCGGCGCGACGTGCTCGGCCCACGTGATCTTCGGATCGGGCTCGATCGTGAGGTCGGGCGTGATCTTGCAGCCGTCCGCGGGCGTCTCCGCCGTGCGCACGGCGGCGCCCGACAGCAGGTCGTCGAGCGCTTCCGCGAGGTCGGCGCGCCCGGGCTTCGCACGCTCGCCGCCGAAGCGGTACTGGTCGTCGATGCGCCCGCGGTAGACGATCTTCCGATGACGATCGAGCACGACCGCCTGCGGAGTGCGCGTCGCGCCGAGCGCGCGTGCGGCGGAGCCGTCGAAGTCCTTCAGCACCGGGAACGTCACGTCGCGCTCGAGCGCGACCGCCGCCGCGTCGACCAGCGAGTCGCTCGCGCCGACGTTGACCAGCGCGAAGCGGACGTCCTTCTCGCGGTACTTCGCCGCGAGGTCCACCATGCGCGGGAAGTAGCGTGCCGCGATCGGGCAGTCGTTCGTCACGAAGAAGAAGACCGTGGCCGCGTGATCGCCGAGGTCGGTCGACGGGCGAGGGAGCCAGCGGACATCGGTGAGGGAGAACGGCGCGGCGACGGAGCCGATCGCGGGGAGAGGAGCGTCCTTTTCCGTGAGCGCGCCGGCGAGGAGGAGCGCTTCGATCGTCAGGCAGAGAGCTGTTGTCATCGCCGGACACTCCGCATCGTTGGATTCGAGGCTTCGGGCCCTCGAGAATCGGGTTCGCGGGCCGGCCGGAGACGGGAGCGGGAGCGGCCCTAGGCGCGAGAAATCGGGGCAGCACGCGTTCGGCCCGAGTTCTCGCGCCTGGGGCCTTGCCCGCTTCCGGTTCCCGAGGGTTCGCGAACCCGACTCCCGAGGGCCCCAGAGCCCGATGTTCGTCGGCACGATACCATCGCGTCATGGACTACCCCCCGGCGCCCCTCTCCCGCGTCACCCTCGACGCCGGCGAGCGCCACCTCCACTCCTTCAAGATCCGGGGCTGGCTCTACGGTGTCGCGCTCCCCGGCCCCACCCCGCTCGAGTTCGTCGGGCACTTCACCGACCGGCGCTTCGTGCTCGAGCCCGCGCCCGGGAACCCCGAGGACCCGGTCAGCGTGAAGTGGAACGACCTGATCGAGTTCGCGGAGGTCGGCACCGAGGGCTCCGCCGCGGAGCTGCCCGGCGCCGAGCAGCACATGCTCCACGCCGTGACGAAGAGCGGGCCGCTCCTCGCGCTCGACGAGTGGCTGTTGTTCACGGCCGAGCCGCTCGCCGGAGTGCGCATCTCGGAGCGGCCGGCCCACTGCGCGCGGTTCGTCGAGATCGCCGACGAGATCCTCGTCGACGCGTTCGAACGCGACGGTTGACGACCTCGACCGCTCACCGGCCGCGGCGCGCGATCTCGAGCTCGTGCGGGAGCAGCCCCGCGGAGCGTTCGAGTGCGGCGGCGAACCGGCGCTCCGCCGTCGCGCGATCCTCCGCCGCGGCGGCGACCTGCCCGGCGTGCACCAGCAACGACGGGTCGTCGCAGCCGGTGCGGAGCGCGCGCTCCATCGCGGCGCCGGCGCCCTCGACGTCGCCCGACGCGAGTCTCGCGAGCGCGAGGCGGTCCGACGTGAACACGTCGGAGCGCCCCGCCGATTCGCGTTCCACGAGCGCGAGCGCTTCCGCGACGCGATCGCCGCGGAGGAGCAGCACGTCGATGAGGTGGTGCAGTTCCGTGCCGCCGGCCGCGAGCTCGCCGCGCTCGAGGCGCTCCGCCGCGTCGAGGTGCTGCGCCGCGTTCTCGGCGCGACCGGCGCCGATCGACAACTGCGCGAGCAGGAAGTGCAGGTCCGCGTCGTCGGCGCGGACGACGAGCAACGCGTTCGCGCGCTCGATCGCCGTCGACGCGCCTTCCGCGGCCGCGAGCAGGCGGATCTCGAGCAGCTCGGATGCGCGGTTGCCCGGCGCCAGCTCGAGCGCGTGCCGCACGTCCGACATCGCGCGTCCGAGATCACCGTCCTGCGCGCGGACCGCACGCTCCTCGGCGCGATGCGCGAGGCACCAGGCCCGCTCCCCCGCCGAGGTGCTCGCCTCGAGCGCCGCGTCGAGGTGCGCGATCGCGCCGTCGTGGTCGCCGCGCAGCCGGCACTGGTAGGACGCGCGCGCGAACGCCGCGGGGCCGGGGCGCGCCTCGAGCATGGCGTCGCAGGCGGACAGCGCCTCGTCGTACCGGCCGAGCTCGGTGAGCGCGTCGACGCGGATCGCGAGCGCAAGCGCGTTGCTCGGCCGCTTCGCGAGCGCTCGCTCCGCCGCCTCGAGCGCGGCGGCGAACTCATGGCGGTGCGCGCGGCACGCGCTCTCCGCCGCGAGTGCCTCCGGCTCGTCCGGATCCGCCGCGAGCGCGGCGCGGGCAGCTTCCGCTGCGCGACCCGCTGCAGCCGCGTCCTGCCCGAGGCGCGCGCGCTCCAACTCCGCGAGCGACCTCTGCACGAGCGCGTGCACGTCTGCATCGTGCGCCAGTCCGCGCGCCACGGCGGGGGGTGCCATGAGCGCGAGCGCGAGGTTGAAGATCGTGATGAGCCGCGCGCGCGCGAGGGAGGAATCCGGACGAGCCATCGGCGTTGCTCCGATCCGTCAGTTCTGCTTGCCGTGAACGTTCTCGAAGCCCTGCTGCGGCGGGCCGAGGAACGGGAAGTGGTCGAGGAACGCCACGTCGTTCGCGTCGACGCCGTCGCCGAGCAGGTTGTTCGGCGCGACGTTGAACGGGAACATCCCCGGCGGCGACTCGAACAGGATGCCCGCGGCGACGCGGTACGTGATGTCGACGACGTCGTCGCCGACGCGACGGCCGTTCGGGTAGCCCGACAGGTCGCCGCCGATGACGCCGAGCGCGGAGTAGCCGACGTCGCCCGGGTCCTTCGGCGCGATGCTCACGTTCAGGCGCATCAGCTCGCACGGCACGACGTTTTGCGGCTGGTTGAGCCCGGACACACCCGTCAGGAAGACCGCGACGAGGTCCGCGCGGTTCTCGGCGGGCACGGTGAAGAACGCGCTGTACCGCGCGTTCAGGATGTCGGCGACCTCGGGGTTCTGCACGAAGTCGAGGAACTGCGCGTCGTCGCGCGGAAGCGATGCGTTGAACCGGTCCTTCATCCCCCGCGGGATCACGACTTCGTTCACGAGCGGGTTGGCGAGACGCGAGACCTGCACGCGCTTGCCCGACGTCTTCGGCTCCTTGCCTTTCTTCGAGAGCACGGTCGTCGTGCGGCGCGACGCGGTCGAGTAGAAGCCGAGGACCGGCTCGGCGGTCTGCGCGGCGGCGAGTCCGTCCGTCGTGAGGTCGGCGATCGACAGCTCCATCGCGCAGGTGTGCACGTTGAAGCCGGCGGTGCCGTCCTTGCCGCCGGCCATGTTCCCGAAGCCGCTGCGGATCGAGAACCCGTCGAACACGGCGCCGAGATCGACGAAGAACCCCTCGTCGCGCGGCCCGGCGAACACGCGCGAGCCGTCGGTCAGCGTCGTCACGGCCGCGGCGCCGAGCACCGTCTCGTAGTTCGGCGTCTGCACCGGCCCGATGTTCGGCGGCGGCACCGGGACCGGCGTCGCGTTCAACTGCGTCGTCTTCTTCAGCTTGCCCTTCTTGTCGAAGCGCAGCTCGAACACGTCATAGAACTGGCGGACGTTGTAGTCGGTGTCGTCGAGGCTCGTGATCGCGCCGGTCGCGACCTGGTAGGTGTCCGGGTTCAGCGTCGTGGTCTTGAAGCGGAACGAGTAGCCGACGTCCTCGAGCGCGTCGCCGTCGTTGTCGACGTAGAAGTCGTAGTTCACGTTCGGATCGAACAGGTTGAAGTTCGGTCCGCCGGCCGGCTCCTCGAGCGGGATGTAGTTCCACAGCACGACGACGCGCGAACTGTCCTCGGGGCTCACGAACACGTACAGGTCGGTGTTGTCGGCGGTCGGGTCGTTCGCGATCAGCGGCGCCTCGCGGTGGCTGGACGCGAACGAGTCGGCGACGGCGAACGCGAGCGCGACGAGGGTCGCGCCGGCGATCGCGATGCGGATGCGGGACATGCAGGATCTCCACGAGGGCAGTCGGGTGGTGCGGACGTTCGAACTACGCCGCGCGGCGCCCTCGCGGATTCGAGGAGATCGGGAAGGATCGCCGCTCAGGCGGCGAGGATCTCGTCGTGGAGCGACGAGCGGAGGAAGAGCAGGCAACCGCCTTCGGTCCACTGCGTGTCGTGGACCGAGCCGCGGTCGACGACTTCGAAGTCGCCGGCGCGCATCACGCGGTCGCCGTGGTGGAGGTCGCCCGAGAGGACGAAGCACTCCTCGGCGCCGCCGTGACGGTGGCGCGGATACGAGGTGCCCGGCGCCATGCGGACGAGCATCGAGACGCGGTCCGCGGCGCGGTCGACGAACAGGCGGCGCACCTCGATGCCGGGAATCGACGTCTTCTCGAACGGACCTTCCGACGCGTCGCGGATCAGCGCGTTCGCATCCCCGCCGTCGTCCCAGCGGCGCCAGACCTGAACTTCGCCATCGGCTGCGTCCTGCGCCCGCACGCGCTCGAGGAGCCGCTCGCGCAGCTCCGCGCGCGTCGGCGCGTCGGCGCCGTCGAACGCGATCGCGGCGAACGCGTCGAGCACCCGCGCGACGCGCGGATGAAGCTCCGGCTCGATCGAGGAATACAGCACGTCGAGTTGGTCTGCTCCGCCTCCGGAGTCGAGCCAGGCCACGACGGCGTCGAGTGCGCGGGGCCAGCCATCACCGTCGGTCGGGGCGTTCGTCGAATCGGTGGCGTTCACGCGCGAGTCTCCAGAGGTGTCAACAGCCGTTCGAGCTTCGCGAGCCCCGACCGGATTCGGGTCTTCACGGTGCCGAGAGGTTGGGCGAGGCGCTCCGCGATCTCGGAGTGGCTCAGGCCGAGGAAGAACGCGGACCACACGGCGCGGCGCTCCTCCGGCGCGATGCGCTCGAGCGCCGCGCGGACGCGGGCGCCGCGATCGTCGCGCTCGCCGGCCGCGGCGGGTTCGAGGTCGTCGGACTCGAGCGACGCGACCGATGCTTGCGGCAGACCGACTTCGAGCTTCGTCTGCCGTCCGCGCCGGCGCAGCACGTCGATCGACCGGCTGCGCGCGAGGAGCACGAGCCAGGTCGCGACGGAGCCGCGGTCGCCGCGGTAGTCGTCCGCGCGGTTCCAGACGTGCAGGAAGACGTCGAGCACCGCTTCGTCCGCGAGCGTCGGGTCCTTCACGATCCGCTCCGCGACGCCGCGCACCGCGCCCGCCGAGCGATCGAACAACTCCGACAGCGCCGCCTCGTCGCGCGCGGCGACACGGCGCAACAGCGCGCGAAGCGTCGCGTCGTCGATCGGGGCGTGGGTCACGAGCACCTCGAGTCAGAGGACCGGCGCGGAGCGAAATTCTGCCCGACACGGCGGGCCTTTCAGCGGGTACGCCGCGCCACGGCGCCCTGGATGCAGGCGATCCGGGGATTTTCGAACCCGCTCGCGGCGCCGCGCGCCCGGCCAGGATGCGCGATCTCCCCGCGGACCGCCAGTGCGGCGCCTTTCACGCCGGGCGCGCCGCCGGATCTGTCGTGCGCGTTCACTTCCGACGAAAGGCCGCCCGATGCTCCCGCTCCCCACCGCCATCCTGGTCGCCTTGCTCGCGTCCCAGGTCCGACCGCGTCCCGAGGTCGAGTCGATCGTTGCGCAAGCGGGCGAACTGCTCACCGTGACCGCGCCGGGAAACCGTCCCACCGCGGGCGGCACGGTCCGCGCGCCGTCGCTCACTGGTGGCGTCGATCGGCGCTTCGACTCCGTCGAAGGCGTCGAGTTCGACGCGGCGGCGCGCACGGTGAAGTTGCGCGTCCCGCCGCGCGAGAGCGGGCCGGTGGACGTTCGCTTCGAGACCACCGGACTCCCGCGCACGGAGCTTGCGACGCGCGTCGTCGTCACACCGCCGAACCTGAAGGACGGCATCCGCGTGGACGGCATTCACGACGCGTTCGAGTCCGCGCTCGTGCTCGGACACGCGCAGGGCGCCGCGTGGCCGGTGCCGATGTTCGACGCGACGACGATGGTCTTCGACGGCGTGATCGGCGCCGAATACTCCGTCACGACGGACTCGACCCACGTCTACCTGCGCGTCGCGTGGACCGACGCGACGCAGGATCGGGAGTTCGACCTCGGCGCCGACCCGTCGCCGCGCCGGCACGACCTCCTCGCGGTGCGCTTCGACTCCGACGGCGACGGGACGTTCGAGGCGGGCGAGGACTGCCGCGTGGTGTTCTCCTTCGAGACCGGCAGCAGCTCCCTCGACCAGCACGCGGTCGATGCGTTCGGCAACGGCGCGAGCGATGCCACGACCGACGGAGTCGGCCGCATGGCGTGGGACGCGGCGAACTCGCGCTGGACCGCGGAGCTGCTCTTGCCGCGCGCGCCGGACGCGAACGGCGAGGACGCCGCGCTCGACCCGAACGCCGCGCCGCGGTTCGACCTCGTCTTCTTCGACGGCTTCGGCACGGCGCCGATCCACCCGCGACTCGGGGGTCTGTACGGGATGTCGACCGACGCGAGCGGCTGGGGCGTCTTCCCGCTGCCGCCGCCGCTGCCGGCGCACGCGCACGCGCCGCTCTCGCCGTCCGGCGGGACGTTCGTCTGCATCAGCTCGCACGAGCACGCGAAGGGCGAGATCTACGAGCTCGACTTCGCGACCGGCAACCTCGTGCGCCTCACGTTCAACGACCGCTGGGAGGACTGGGTCTCGGTCGCGCCCGACGGCTCGTTCGCGGTCTACGGAGCGAGCCCTTCGCAGAACGACTTCACCGGCTACGAGATCTGGAAGTGGGAGCGCGCGACCGGGCTCGAGAAGCGCCTGACGTTCGACCAGCGCCTCGACGGACACCCGGCGATCGCGCCGGACAACCAGACGATCGCGTTCGTCTCGTTCACGCCGATCGGCGTCGATCTGTTCACGATGGATCGCAATGGCGGCAACCGCACGCGCGTCACGAACGATGCCGTCGAGCAGAACGACCCGGAGTGGACGAAGGACGGCGCGCTCGTGATCAAGACGACCGAGTGGACCGGGCTCGAGCAGCTCGCGGTGATGAACCTCTCGGGCGCGATCGAGCGGCGCCTGACCGCGAACGCGAACTCCGATCACGATCCGTTCGTGAGTCCCGACGGGGCGTGGGTGCTCTACGAGCGCTTCGAGGGGGCCGGGGTCTGGAACGCCGACCTCAACCTCACCAGCTCGACGCCGTGGACCGTGCGCATGGTGCGGCGCGACGGCAGCGCGCACCGCGTGCTCGTCGACGACGGCCTCGTGAACTGGTTGCCGGTGATGGCGCCGCTCGGATCGGACGGCGCGATCGCGTACTTCTGCACCGCGGGCCTCGACGGCGTCGAGATGCGGCTCGTCGATCGCTTCGGCGTCGACCGCGGGCGCTTCCTGCCGCGCGAGAGCCGCGTGCGCTACATGGACTGGAAGTGACGCCGCGCGCCGCTCACGGCCCGCAGACGGTGAGCGTCAATCCGTTCGAGAGCGCGAGGCCGATCGGCTGGCTCGGGTCGGCGGCGACGGTCTGGAGCGAGATCGACACGCCGATGACCGCAGGGCTGTTCATGATCGGCAGGTTCCAGCGGCACTCGCCGTCGGTGACGGGGAGCACGAGCGTCGCGAGGTAGCCGACCGGGTTCACGAGCAGTCTTCCGCCCATCCACTGCTGGTCGTGCGGCGTGAGCGAGATCAACGACGCACAGCTCGTCGCGTCGCCGAGGCCGGTGGTCTCGATCGACGCCACGCCGCCGATCACGGTCGTGCCGCCGCCGACGAGCGCGAGGTGGTTCGCGGCCACGGCCGTCGGGCCGTAGGTCTTGAAGCCGCAGACGGGCGAACACGGGCCGCCGCCCGGCGGCAGCACGGCCCACGTGACGACGAGCTTCGCCGGCTGGCCGGACGCGAAGTTCTTCACGCGCCGCCACGCCGTTCCCGAAGTCGCGCCGCCGTCGAACGTGAAGCCGATGACGTTGCCGGCGGTCCAGTCGCCGCGGTCGATGACCGCTTGCACCAACGTGGAGACGTCCGGCGACGAGTACGACTGTCCCGACGCGAACGCGCCCGGCGCCCACTGCACCGAGCCGCTGCCGAGCGGTGCGTGCGACGTGAGCGGCGTCATCGAGCCCGTCACGAACGCGGGCGCGCTCGCGACGTCGTAGGCACGGATCTCCGCCGTCGGGCTGCCGGACTGCGCGGACGCCGCGACGAACTCGAGGTGCGCCGACGCGATGGTCGCCCCGTGCGGGACCGAGAGCGCGAACTCGAAGCCGGCTTGCACCGCGCCCGAAGCGTCGCGTCCGAACGCGACCGCGCTCGCGTCGAACGGGTCCGCCGGCTGCTGGCCGAGGCCCGTCTGGTACTCGGCGTTGCGGTTCGACGCGGTGACGAGCGGGCTCGACGTCGTGGTCGAGACCGGCTGGTACACGGCGGTGAGGTTCTTGCCGCCGACGGTCGCCGTCAACGAGTGCGACGCCGCGCCGCCGTCCGACCAGCACTGGAAGGCGAAGAGCTGCCCGCCGATCAGCGCGCTTCCTGGCGCGACGACCTGGTGCTGGAAGCCGATCAGCGTCTCGACGACGCTCGGCGTCGCGACGGGCGCGCCGTCGAGCGCGAGCGCGATGCCCGCCGGCAGCGTCGCGAACGACAACAGCGCGCCGTCCGGTTCGAGCACGACGGTCGCCGTCGCGGTGAGCCCGTCCGAGTCGGCGGCGGTGAGCTGGATCTCGAAGTGCGTGTGGTCCGGCGCGTGGCCGGACGACGGCACGGTGAAGCTGCCGCCGGTGACGCCCGACAACGGGCCGAGGAACGGATGCACGTGCTCGTCGTGCACCATGACGACCTGCCACGTGAGCGACGCGGCGCCGAGCGTGCCGTCCTCGACGTCGGTCGCGCCGCCGGAGAACGAGATCAGGTCGCCCGCGCGGTAGTGCGCGTGGTCTGCGGGCGTCGCGATCACCGGGACCGGCTTGTGCCCGACCTCGATCGCGATCGGCCCGCTGGTCGTCTGGCTCGAGCCGTCGCTCACCGTGAGCGACGCCGTGTAGACGCCGTTCTGCCCGTACGCGTGGCTCGGGTTCGGCGCGCTGGAGGTGCCGCCGTCGCCGAACGTCCACGAGTACTGCAGCGCCTGCGGCCCGAGGTCGGGGTCGAACGTGCCGGAGCTGGAGAACTGGACGAACAGAGGCGACGGCCCGGCCGCGGGAGCGGCGCCCGCCGCGACGATCGGCGCGACATTGCCGGCCGCCGTGTAGTGGATCTTCGAGAGCCCCGCCTGGTCCGGCACGCCCGACCACTGCGCGCCGTAGTTGAGGTAGTAGAGGTCCCCGTCCGGGCCTTGCTCCAGCTCGACGATCGTCCCCGCGAACGGCGGGTACATGAAGAGCGGATCGCCCGTGATGTTGCCGTTCTCGTCGACGATCAGCCGGCGGATCCAGCGGTTCGCGTAGTCGGCGATGAAGATGTTGCCGGCGTAGTCCGCGGGGAAGTTGCCGTTCCGGTAGACCGGCCCGAGCGTGATCGAGCCCTGCGGATAGATGATGAAGTACTCCGCGTCCTGGTGCGCATACGACGCGCGCGGGAACGTCACGCCGGAGCAGTTGCCGATCTGGCAGAGCGGACCTTCCTGGTCGGGCCACCCGTAGTTCGCGCCGGACTGCGCGAGGTTCAGCTCCTCCCACGAGCCGATCACGTTGCCACCGACGTCGCCGATCCAGAGGCGCGAGGTCGCGGCGTCGGCCGTCAACCGGAACGGGTTGCGCAGGCCGGATGCGTAGATCGGCGCGTAGGCGCCGCCCGTCGCGACGAACGGGTTGTCCGCGGGGACCGCGCCCGTGTCGGTGATGCGCAGGAGCTTGCCGCCCGCCTTCGAGAGGTCTTGCGCGTTCGCGCTGTCGAACTGATCGCCGACGGCGATGTACAGCTTGCCGTCCGGTCCGAACTCGAGGCCGCCGCCGTGGTGCCAGTCCGACGCGAGCGTCGGGTTCTGCCAGATCACCAACTCGCTCGCCGGGATCGCGGAGTTGCCGGAGACGGTGAAGCGGCTCACGCGGTCGCGCGGCTCGGTCGACGTGTAGAAGAGGTAGAGCCAGCCGTTGTTCGCGAAGTCCGGGTGCAGCGCCATCCCGACCAGGCCGCGCTCGCCGTTCTCGGTGTTCTCGGCGAGCTGGATCAGCGGCGTCGCGAGGAGCTGGCCGTTCTGCCAGATCGCGATGCGACCGCCGCGCTCGCCGATGAACAGGCGCCCGTCGGGCGTGAACTCCATCACGGTCGGCTCGACGAGCGCGGTCGTGAGCAGCGTCTTCTGGAAGCCGGGCGGCAGGAGGCCGAACGAGATCGGCGCCGTGTTCGACGCGCTCGACGCGAAGCTCACCCACTCGCCGTTGCCCGGCACGCCCGCGATCAGTTGACCCGCGGGCGACCCCGCGGCGCTCGAGTCGGAGCACACCGTTCCGGTTCCTTCCTCGAACCGCCACGCACCGACGAGGCCGGGCG
>CAZOLL010000051.1:0-14456 GCA_964580365.1 uncultured Phycisphaeraceae bacterium | reverse complement strand
GGTTCGGACGTCAACACGCTCCTGCTCGATCGGCTCGCGTCCGACCAGCACGGCGTGGCGAACTACGTCGAAACCGGCGAGAACTTGGAAACACGCCTCTCCGGGTTCTTCTCGAAGGTCGCCGACCCCGTGCTGGTGCAGCCGGTCGTCGAGATCGAGGGCGCCGACGTCTTCGACGTCGTGCCCCGGCCGCTGCCGGACCTGTTCGCCGGCGATCAGCTCGTCGTGCTCGGTCGGTTCCGCGGTCGCGGCGCGCACCGCGTGACGCTGTCCGGCCGCGCGGCGAACGGCCCGGTGTCGTTCTCGACGACGGCGGACTTCGACGCGGTGCAGGCCGGCAACCCGGCGATCGAATCGCTCTGGGCCGCGCGGCGCGTCGGCGTCCTCCTGAACGAGATCCGCCTCCACGGCGCCGCGCAGGAGTTGGTCGACGAGGTGATGCGCCTCGGGAAGACGTACGGCATCGTGACGCCATACACCTCCGCGCTCGTCGTCGAGGAGCGCGCGCGTCTCGCAACCGCCGCCGGCTTCGCGCCCGCGCGCAAGCAGGAGGATCAGGACCGCGCCGAGAAGGACGCGCGCGACGCGCTTTCACGCCTCGACTCGGCGTCGCCGAGCGCCGCTCCGCCGACCGGCGAGGCCGCGGTGAAGGAAGCGAAGGCGCTGCGCGTCCTCGCCGACTCGGGCGAGATCTCGGACGAAGTCGGACGCGCGGCGCCCGAACGCGTGACGTGCGCCGGAATCGACCTGGTCCGGATCGATTCGGTCTGGATCGATGCTCGCTTCACCGAGTCGATGCGCGAGGACGCGCAGAGGATCGAGGCGTTCTCGGACGCGTGGTTCGAGCTCGCCGCCGCGCACCCGGAGCTCGCGGAGCTCCTCGCGTTCTCGCCGGACGTCCTCTTCGTGCTCGACGGAAAGGCGGTGCGGATATACTCCCGCGCCCCTTGAGGAGGACCGCGAAGCGCCCGTGCGTCTCTCCATCGTCATCCCCGCCTACGACGAAGAGGACGCGATCGAAGCCACGGCGCGCGCGTGCCTGTCGGCCGCTCCGAGCATCGCGCAGGAGGCCCTTCTCGACGGCGTCGAGGTGATCGTCGTCGACGACGGCTCCACCGACCGCACCGCGGAGATCGTCTCCCGCATCGACGGCGTGAAGCTCGTGCGCCACGAGCAGAACCGCGGCTACGGCGCCGCGCTCAAGACCGGTTTCGCGTCGGCGTCGGGGGACCTCCTCGGGTTCCTCGACGCCGACGGCACCTGCGCACCATCCGAGTTCGGCCGTCTGACCGCAGCGCTGGTGAAGAAGGACGCGGACGTCGTGTCGGGCTCGCGGCTCGGCCCCGGCAACCACATGCCGGCGATTCGCCGACTCGGCAACCGCCTGTTCGCGTTCTTCATCAACTGCCTTTCGCCACAACATGTCGAGGACGTCGCGAGCGGGATGCGCGTGCTGAAGAAGAGCGCGGTCCGTAAGCTCGCGCCCCTCCCCGACGGGATGCACTTCACGCCGGCGATGAGCGCGAAAGCTCTGTTCGACGAGTCGCTGAGGATGATCGAGGAGCCGATCCCGTACTCCGAGCGCGTCGGACGCTCCAAGCTCTCCGTGCTGAAGGATGGCCAGCGCTTCCTGAAGGTGCTGACCGAGACCGCGCTGTCGTATCGCCCGTTCCGTTTCTTCGGCGCGATCGGCCTCGTGTTCCTCGCAATCGCCGTCGCGTACGGGATCGGGCCGGTCCGCTTGCTCGTCGCTGGCGAGCGGCTCGGCGACCGCATGATCTACCGAGTTCTGACGATCGTCTGCCTCACCGCCGCGGGGCTCTCGCTCGTCATCACCGGCCTCGTCGCGGAGGAAGCCACCGCCATCATCCACGGTCGCCGGAAACTGCTGCATCCAGTGCATCGCGCGTGCGCCGCGTTTTTCATGAGCCGGCCCGTGACTCTCGGCCTCCTGCTCGTGCTCTCGGCGCTGTGGCTCGACCGTCACGCGATCGCCCAGTACCTCCGCCACTTCGAGATCGAGGAGCACTGGATCGTCGTCGTCGGCGGCGGCCTCATGGTCCTGGTCGCGATCCAACTGTTCTCGTTCGCCGCGCTGAGGCGCATCCTGACGATGCTCGCCGAGCGGCACCGAGCGCGCGAGGGCGACGCCGCGGATTGAACCCCGCGCGCACCGGCCTAAGATGCCGGGTTTCTCCCGGGGTCGAGATTGCGCGCCGACGGAAGACCTCACGACTGCATCCGCACGCTCCGCTTCGAGCGCGACTTCGCCGGCGTTTCCGGCGGATCCGTGCGCGTGGTCTGGGGCGGCACGCAGGTCTTGTGCTCCGCGCTCATCGAAGACGGCGTTCCCGAGTTCCTGGTCGGCTCCGAGAAAGGTTGGCTGACGGCCGAGTATTCGATGCTCCCGGGCTCGACGCCGAATCGCCGCACCCGCGACGTCACGCGTGGAAAGCTCGACGGCCGGTCGGCCGAGATCCAGCGCCTCGTCGGCCGCTCGCTGCGCGCGAGCGTCGACCTCCGCGCGATCCCGGGCCGAACGCTCTACGTCGACTGCGACGTGTTGCAGGCCGACGGCGGCACGCGCACCGCCGCGATCAACGGCGCGTGGCTCGCCGTGCGCGACGCTTTCGCTCGGTTCGCCGCCCGCGAACACTCGCGCGGGAAGCTCCTCACCGCTCAGCTCGCCGCCGTCTCGGTCGGCGTGGTCGCCGGCGAGACGCTCGTCGATCTCGCCGCGGTCGAGGACCAGCGTGCGGAAGTCGACATGAACGTGATCAAGACCGATGCCGGCGCGTTCGTCGAGGTGCAGGGCACCGCGGAGAAAGGCACGTTCGAGCGCGCGACGCTCGACCGGCTGCTCGCGCTCGCCGACTCGGGCATCGAGCAGGTGCTCGCGGCGCAGCGCGCGGTGCCGGCGCTGGACCCGGGCCGATGAGAATCCTGATCGCGAGCAACAACGAGAAGAAGCGCGCCGAGCTCCTGCGCTTCGTCGGCACCGCGCTCGAGCCGATCACGCCCGCGGAGGCCGGCATCGCACTCGACCCGGACGAGACCGGTGCGACGTTCGCCGAGAACGCGCGCATCAAGGCGCTCGCGTTCTCGACCGTGACCCCGCTACCGGTGCTCGCGGACGATTCCGGCCTCGAAGTCGATGCGCTTCGCGGCGCGCCCGGCATCCGCTCGGCGCGCTTCGCGGGGCGCCACGGCGACGACGCCGCGAACCGACGAAAGCTCCTCGCCGAGCTTGCGGATCTGCCTCCCGAACGACGCGGCGCCCGGTTCGTGTGCGCGCTCTGCCTCGCACGGGGCGGACGCGTGATCGCGGAAGTCCTGGGCGAATGCCGCGGCCGCATCACCCACGTCGAGCGCGGCACCCACGGGTTTGGTTACGATTCCCTGTTCTTCCACGAACCGAGCGCGATGACCTTCGCCGAGATGAACGAAGCACGGAAGTCGGCGATCAGTCACCGCGCGATGGCAATCCTTGCGCTCCGTCCCCACCTCGAATCCCTGACGAACTGACGAACAACTGCCTTGGACCAGAGCGCGATCCGCAACTTCTGCATCATCGCCCACATCGACCACGGCAAGTCGACGTTGGCGGACCGCTTCCTCGAACTCACGGGGACGGTGCGCAAGGAGGCGCTGCAGGAACAGACGATGGACTCGATGGAGCTCGAGCGCGAGCGCGGCATTACCATCAAGGCCAAGGCCGTGACGATGTCCTACCAGGCGGACGACGGGAGGACGTTCGTCCTCAACCTGATCGACACTCCCGGCCACGTCGATTTCTCCTACGAGGTGTCGAAGGCGCTGCAGGCCTGCGAGGGCGCGCTCCTCCTGATCGATGCGGCGCAGGGCATCGAGGCGCAGACGCTCGCGAACTACCACCTCGCGGAGCGCTCGCATCTCACCGTCATCCCCGTGATCAACAAGATCGATCTGGTCGCCGCGCGTCCGGAGCAGATCGAGGAGGAGATCGAGCACATCCTGCTGCTCGAGCGCGAGAAGGTGTTGCGCTGCTCGGCGAAGACCGGAGTCGGCGTGCGCAACCTGATCGAGACGGTGATTCGCGACGTGCGGCCGCCGTCCGGCGATCCGGCCGCGAAACTCCGTGCGCTCGTGTTCGACGCCGTCTTCGACGACTACCGCGGCGTCATCGTCCACATCCGCGTGTTCGACGGCACGATCAAGAGGGGCGAAAAGATCCGCATGAAGGGGATCGCCGCGACCTACGAGGTGCTCGAGCTCGGCATCTTCACGCCCCAGAGGATGATCCCGCGCGACGAGCTCGCGAACGGCGAGGTCGGCTACCTGATCGCGAACATCAAGAACCTCGCCGAAGTTCGGATCGGCGACACGGTCTGCCACGAGAAGGAGGCCGCGTCGGTCCCCGCGCTGCCCGGCTACCAGGCGCCGCAGCACATGGTGTTCTGCGGGATCTACCCGGTGCAGAACAACGATTTCGACGCGCTCCGCAAGGCGCTGCAGAAGCTTGCGCTGAGCGACGCGTCGTTCTCGTTCGAGCCGGAGTCTTCCGAGGCGCTCGGCTTCGGCTTCCGCTGCGGCTTCCTCGGCCTGCTCCACATGGAGATCGTGCAGGAACGTCTCGAGCGCGAGTCGAACATCGACATCGTGCAGACCGCGCCGAACGTGACGTACGAAGTGCTGACGACGCGCAAGGAGACGCTGCGGATCGAGAGCCCCGCGCAGCTCCCGGAGCCGAACTACATCGAGGAGTTCCGCGAGCCGGTGGTGAAGCTCGACATCATCACGCCGGCCGAGTTCGTGGGCACGTTGATCGGCCTCGCGATCGATCGGCGCGGCAAGTTCCTGAGCCAGGAATACCTCAGCGAGACGCGCCTGATGCTCTCGTTCGAGGTGCCGCTCGCCGAGATCGTGTTCGACTTCTACGACAATCTGAAGTCCGCTACGCGCGGCTACGGGACGATGGACTACGAAGTCATCGGCTTCCGCCCATCGGACCTCGTTCGCCTGCGCATCCTCGTCGGCGGCCAAGAGGTCGATGCGCTGTCGATGATCGTGCACCGCGACCAAGCCGAATACCGCGGACGCAAGGTGCTGCAATCGCTGCGTGGCGAGATCCCGCGCCACCTGTTCGAGGTCGCGCTCCAGGCCGCAATCGGCGGCAAGATCGTCGCGCGCGAGTCGATCCGCGCCATCTCGAAGAACGTGACGGCGAAGTGCTACGGCGGCGACATCACGCGCAAGCGCAAGCTCCTCGAGAAGCAGAAGGAGGGCAAGCGCCGCATGAAGATGGTCGGCAACGTCGAGATCCCCCAGAAGGCGTTCCTCTCCGTGCTCGGCGTGCAGAGGAATTCGGAGCGGTGAGCGTTTTCGGCACCGCTATCCTCGTCCAGCCCACATGACGCAGTTGGAGACACGCGACCGTCCGACGTCGTCCGCGGCAAGTCCCCCGCCCGCGGGCGATCCACTGCGCTGTGCGATCATCGGCGGCTGCGTCGGCGTCGGCATCGTCTGGGTCATCTCGCGTTTCCTCGACGCGTCCGACCTCCAAACGCCTCTGTGGATCTACGGACGGTTCGCGGCCGTCTTCCTGTTCGCGTGGGTCGGACACCTGATCGGCTCCGGGCACGGCCGCGTCGTCGCGGAGAACATCGAGTGCCTCGCGATCGCCGTCGTGATGGCGCTCGTGCTGAAGCACTTCCTCATCGAGGCCTACAAGATCCCGACTGGCTCGATGCAGCCGACGATCATCGGGAACGACGACAGCGGCATCTTCGACCGCGTGCTCGTGAACAAGTTCGCGTACCTCGTCGACGAGCCCGAGCGCTTCGACGTCATCGTCTTCAAGTTCCCGCTCAACCGCAGCCAGAACTACATCAAGCGTCTGATCGGCCTGCCCGGCGAGCGCGTGATGGTGTGGAACGGCGACATCTACATCGCGACGAAAACCACGGGCGGCGAGTACGGCCCGTACCACATCGCGAGGAAGCCGCGCAGCGTCCGCGAGTCGGTGCTGAAGACGATCTACCCGTCGCGCCACGAGAACGAGACGTTCGAGGGCTCGTTCCAGACGCTCGCGGGCTCGACGCGCGCGGACGGAAGCACCATCACCTGCGCCTCCGACACCAAGTTCCGCTACGGCGGCGGGCAGTCCATCCTCGACCGCTACCTCGACGGATACGACCCGAGCTGGCGCATTCCTCCTGCCGGAAACCGCAATGGCTCCGAACGCGTCGGCGATCTCGCGATCCGCATGGACGTCGCACCGGACACGGGTTGCAAGGAAGTGCGTCTCACGCTGTTCGCGAACTCGCTCGAGCACCGCGCGATCCTCACCGTCGGCGGCGGCGCGCGAATCGAGTCCGGGCGCCCGACCGGCGACGGCGACGAGCTCGCCCCGGTGCCCGGCGTCGCGACGACCACGGTCGCGGAGACCAAGGACGCGATCCTCACCGCGGGCTCCAGCCGGCACGTCGCGTTCTTCCATGTCGATCGCGAGCTCATCCTCGAAGTCGACGGCAAGACGGTGCTCGATTGGCCGTACGAACTCGCCGACGCCCTCCCGGTCTCCGAGAACTCGGTGGAGGCCGAGTGTCGCGGCGGCGGCGCGCGGCTCGAGAACCTCGTCGTCCAGCGCGACATCCACTACCAGACCACCGGCGCAAGCAACCGGCTCGTGTTCGACGTCCCCGACGACTCGCTGTTCGCAATGGGCGACAACACGCAGAACTCGAGCGACGGCCGGATGTGGCGCGCCGAGTCCGTCAAGCTGGCCGACGGTCGCGTGATCACCCGCGAGCGCAACCAGATGAGCGGTTCGCCCGACTTCGTCGACGTCTATGGCGAGACGTGGCACCTCGGTCCTTCTGACCGCGCACAGGTGGAGGAAGTCCCCGGCACCGCGTACAACTTCGTCCCGAAGAAGCTGCTGCTCGGAAAAGCGCTCGCGGTGTTCTGGCCGATCTACCCCCACTTCCGCTGGAAGCTGATCCATTGAGTTCTGCGACCACGAGTCCCGTGAAGGAAGCCGGCCCGCCCGCCACCACGGGCGAGCTGCTGCAGGTGCGTGGACTCGTGAAGGTCTACGGCAACCGCACGGTCGTCGACGACGTGTCGTTCCACGTCGCCGCGGCGGAGATCGTCGGCCTGCTCGGCCCGAACGGCGCGGGCAAGACCACGTCGTTCCGGATGACGGTCGGCTTGATCACGCCCGAGCAGGGCTCGGTGTTCTTCGCCGGCAACGACGTGACGCGCATGCCGATGTTCAAGCGCGCGCGCCTCGGCATCGGGTACCTGTCGCAGGAGCGCTCGGTCTTCCGCCAGCTCACCGTGACTGAGAACGTCATCGCCGTGCTCGAGGCGCGCGGGTACCCGAAGGCGCAGCGGAAGGAGATCGCCGACGTCCTCCTGCAGGAGCTCGGCATCACGCACGTCGCCGACAGCCGCGCCGAGACGCTTTCCGGCGGCGAGAGCCGGCGCCTCGAGATCGCGCGCACGCTCGCGACGGATCCGCGACTGATCCTCCTCGACGAGCCGTTCTCGGGCGTCGACCCGAAGGCGAAAGAGGAGATCAGCGAGATCCTCGTGTCGCTGAAGGATCGCGGCATCGGCATTCTGCTCACCGACCACGACGTCCACTCGACGCTGGCGACCACGGACCGCTCCTACATCATCAATGAGGGGCGAATCCTCCGCGAAGGGCGGCCTCGCGACCTCGCGAACGATGCCGAGGTGCGCCGGATCTACCTGGGCCAGCGCTTCCGGTTCGACGGCCAGTGACGCTCGTCGGGAGGTCCCGCGTGTTTCGTCGACGAAACGTCGGGCCCCGCGAACGATTGAATCTCTCGAAGTGCGGCCCGGGGCCGAATCTTCTGGCTGGAAACACGCCGATACTCCCATTCGGGTTGGTGTCGTGCGGGACCGCGCTCGGCGGTCAGGCAAGGGGTTCGAGATGAACGACGAGCGATGTGCAGATCGCCCGATCCTCGTCGTCGACGACGAGGACGCGATTCGCCAGTCGCTGGCCGCATTCCTCCGGGAGTCCGGCTACCCGCGCGTCGTCGAGGCGCGCAACGGGATGGAAGCGCTCGAGAAGCTCCAGACCGAGAGGGTGTCGCTCGTCATCACCGACATCTCGATGCCCGAGCTGTCCGGCCTCGATGTCCTCGCGCACGTCCGCGAGCGCCACCCCGATGTCGACGTCGCGGTCATCACCGGCCACCTCGAACTCGAGTTCGCGATCCAGGCGCTGAAGAACGGCGCGTTCGATTACTTCAAGAAGCCGTTCCGCTTCGAGGAGGTGTTGAACACCGTCCGGCGCATCCACGAGAAGCAGTACCTGCAGCGGCGCTCGATGGAGCTCGAGCTGTTGAAGGAGCGCCGACGCCACGAGGACCAGCATCTGAAGGAGTTCATGCTGACCCTCGCGCAGGTGATCGACATGAAGAGCTCGTACACGCGCGAGCACTCCGATCGCACGTCGCAGGTCGCCGGCATGATCGCAGAGAAGATCGGCCTGTCGCAAAGCGAGGTCGATCGCATCACGCTCGGCGCGCGTCTGCACGACATCGGCAAGGTCGGCGTGCCCGACTGCATCCTCGACAAGCCCGGGCCGCTCACCGCCGAAGAGTACGAGGTGATGAAGACCCACCCCGGTCGCGGCGCCGAGCTGTGCGAGTGCATCAGCTGCCTCGCTCCGATCGTGCCGATGGTGCGCTGGCACCACGAGAACCTCGACGGCACCGGCTACCCCGACGGCCTGAAGGGCGACCAGGTGCCGCTCGACGCGCGCATCGTGCGCATCGCGGACTACTGGGACGCGATCACCTCGCATCGCTCCTACCGCAGCCCGATGCCGTCGCACCAGGCGATCGGGGTCATCGAGCAGGAGTGCGAGTGCGGGCGCCTCGACTGCGAGATCTCCCGCAAGCTGTTCGAGATGGTTCGCGCCGGCCAGATCCGCCCGTCGGAATCGCCGTTCGCTCCGCGACGCTGAGTCGCCTCGCTCTTCCCGCGCCGCGGCGCGCCCCCTAGACTGCCGCCTCTTTTTGCCCGCACGCGAGAATGCGTTCGGGAAACGACGCTCGGCGCTCCGGCCGCGGTCCCCGCCGCGGCCGCGAGTGGGGCGCGGAAGCCCGAACGCCGGCAGAAAAGCGGAGTCCGATGAACCTCGTTGCCTGCATCAAGCGCGTCCCGGACACGGCGACGCAGGTCCGGGTCGGGCCGGACGGCCGCGCGCTCGACCAGAACGGCGTGTCGTGGGTCGTGAACCCGTATGACGAGTTCGCGGTCGAGGAATGCCTGCGCCTCAAGGAGAAGCACGGCGGCACCGTGACGGTCGTCACGCTCGGACCCGCCGAGGCGACGAAGGAGCTGCGCCACTGCCTCGCGATGGGCGCCGACAGCGCGGTCCACGTGAAGGAAGACGCAGTGAACCGCGACCCGCTCTCGACGGCGACCGCTCTCGCCGAAGCGCTGAAGACGATCCCCCACGACGTGGTGTTCTTCGGCAAGCAAGCGGTCGACCACGACAACGCGCAGGTCGGACTGCTGGTGGCGACGCTGCTCGACCTGCCCGCGGTGTCGGAAGTCTGCAAGCTCGAGTTCGACGGCCAAAAGCTCGCGGTGCACCGCGAGGCCGAGGGCATGGTCGAGGTCTACGAGGCGCCGTTGCCCTGCGTGCTCACGGCGCAGAAGGGCCTGAACGAGCCGCGCTACGCCTCGCTCAAGGGCATCATGGCGGCGAAGAGCAAGAAGATCACCGAGGTCGCGGCGGCGCTGCCCGCGACCCACACCGAGGTCGTGAAGATGGAGCTCCCCGCGCCGCGGCCGCCCGGCCGCATCGTCGGCCAGGGCGCGGCGGCCGTCCCCGAACTCGTCCGTCTGCTGCGCGAGGAGGCGAAGGTCCTGTGAGCACCGTGATCCTCGCACTCGCCGAGGCGCGCGACGGCCGCCTCAAGCGCACCGCGTTCGAAGTCGTCACCGCTGCCGCCGGCCTGAAGTCCGCGCTGTCCGCGAAGGTCGTCGCCGTCACGTTCTCCGCCGCGCCCGTCGGGGACGTCGCGCGCCTCGGTCGCTTCGGCGCCGACGAGGTGCTGACGGTGTCGGGCGACGCGTACGCGCGACCGGCCGGCTGCACCGTCGCGCGCGTCCTCGCCGAGATCGCGGAGTCGCGCGGGGCAAAGGTCGTGCTCGTCGCCGCGAGCGCGTCCGGAAAGGACGCGGCTCCGCGTCTGTCGGCGCTCCTGAAGGCGCCGCAGTTCAGCGACTGCGTCGGGCTCTCCGTCGCGGACGGCAAGGTCGAGGCGCGCCGCCCGGTGTATGCCGGCAAAGCGTTCTGGACCTTGCGCGCGAAGGGCGACCGGGTCGTCGCGACTCTGCGCCCGAACGTGTTCACCGCGAAGGAGTCCGCCGGCGCCGACGCACCGGTCTCCGCGTTCTCTCCCGCGAACCTGCGCGTGCCGCGCACCGTGTTGAAGCAGGTGATCGAGCCGCAGGGCGGCAAGAAGATCGAGCGGACCGAAGCGAACGTGATCGTCTCCGGCGGCCGCGGCCTGAAGGGCCCCGAGAACTTCCCGATCCTCGAGGCGCTCGCGGGCGTGGTCGACGGCGCGGTCGGCGCCTCGCGCGCGGTGGTCGACGCCGGCTGGCGCCCGCACGGCGACCAGGTCGGCCAGACCGGCAAGACTGTCTCGCCGAACCTCTACATCGCCGCGGGCATCTCGGGCGCGATCCAGCACCTCGCCGGCATGTCGTCGTCGCGCGTGATCGTCGCGATCAACAAGGATCCGGAGGCGCCGATCTTCAAGCTCGCGACGTACGGGATCGTCGGTGATCTCTTCGAGGTCGTGCCGGCGCTCACGGAAGAGCTGAAGAAGCACAAGCACTGACGGGTATCCGGGCCCTTACGGCCCGGGCCGCGAGGGCCCGGAAGTCAGTGCCGGAAGTGCCGCACTCCCGTGAACACCATTGCGATCCCGTGCTCATCCGCCGCGGCGATCAGCTCGGGATCGCGCACCGATCCACCCGGCTGCGCCACCGCAACGACTCCCGCCTTCGCCGCAGCGTCGAGTCCATCGCGGAACGGGAAAAACGCATCCGAGCCGAGCACCGCGCCCTTCGCACGAGCGCCCGCCTTCTTCACGGCGATGTCGACCGAGTCGACGCGGCTCATCTGGCCGGCGCCGACGCCGGCGACCTGCGCGCCATTCGCGAGCACGATCGCGTTCGACTTCACGTGCTTCGCGATGGTCCAGGCGAAGCGCAGCGCGGGCTCGAGCGCGGGGTCGAGCGGCTTCTTCGTGACGACCTTGAACGGATCGGGCGGGCCGGCGAGGTCGCGCGTCTGCACGAGCAGCCCGCCGCGGACCTTCTTCACCTCGAGGTCCCACGCGTCGATCGCGCCGGTGCCCGCAGCGAGGATGCGGACGTTCTTCCCCCACTTCTGCTTGGTCGTCAGCGTCGCGAGCGCGTCCGACGCGAAGTCCGGCGCGATGATGCACTCGAAGAACGTGTTCGGCCGCGCGATCGCGTCGGCGAGCGCGGCGTCGACCGGCCGGTTGACCGCGAGGATTCCGCCGAACGCGGAGACCGGGTCGCCGGCGAGCGCGCCTTCGAACGCGGAGACTGTGTCCTTCGCCGTCGCGGCGCCGCACGGGTTCATGTGCTTCACGATCACGCAAGCGGGGGCCGTGAACTCCTTCACGCACTCGAAGGCCGCGTCGGAGTCGGCGATGTTGTTGAACGACAGCTCCTTGCCGGAGAGGACGCGGGCCGTCGCGACGGATGCTTCCTTCGCGCGCGCGAGACGGAAGAAGCGCGCCTGCTGGTGCGGGTTCTCGCCGTAGCGCAGCTCGTCGCCGGGGCCGGTGGACAAGAACGCGGGCGATGGGCCGGGCGCGCCGCCGAACTCCGCGCGGCCGCCGAGGAAGCCCGCGATCGCGGAGTCATACGCCGCGGTGCGCTCGAACGCCTTTCGCGCGAGGCGCCGGCGCGTCGCTTCGGAGAGCGCGAAGTCGGAACGTTTCAGTTCGTCGAGCACTGAGGGATAGTCGTCCGGGTCGACGACGACGGCGACGTGCGCGTGGTTCTTCGCGGCGGAGCGGATCATCGACGGGCCGCCGATGTCGATGTTCTCCACGGCGACGTCGAGCGCGACGTTCGGATCCGCGGTCGTCTTCTCGAACGGGTAGAGGTTTACCGCGACGAGGTCGATCGGGAGGAGCTGGTGCTCGGTCATCTGCGCGACGTGCTTCGGGTCGTCGCGCCGCGCGAGCAGGCCGCCGTGCACCTTCGGGTGCAGCGTCTTGACGCGCCCGTCGAGGATCTCGGGGAAACCCGTGAAGTCGGAGACGTCGGTCACGCGCACGCCCGCGTCGCGCAGCGACTTCGCGGTGTTGCCGGTCGAGAGGATCTCGACGCCCGCGGCCGCGAGCGCGCCCGCGAACTCCGCGGCGCCGCGCTTGTCGGTGAGCGAGAACAGGGCGCGGCGGATGCGCGTCATTCTTCGTCTCCGTCGGTGTCGGCGCCGCCCTTCGACGTCTTGCGCACGCCCTTCAGGAACGCGTGGATGAACTCGTCGAGGTCGCCGTCGAGGACGGCCGCCGCGTTGCCGGTCTCGACGCCGGTGCGGTTGTCCTTCACCATCGTGTACGGCTGGAGCACGTAGGACCGGATCTGCCGGCCCCACGCGATCTCGCCCTTCTCGCCGGTGAGGCCGCGGATCTCCGCCTCGCGCTTCTTCTCTTCGAGCGCGAACAGCTTCGCCTTCAGCATCTTCATCGCCTGCGCGCGGTTCTTGTGCTGGCTGCGCTCGTTCTGGCACTGCACGACGATGCCCGTCTTCAGGTGCGTGAGGCGCACCGCGGAGTCGGTCTTGTTGACGTGCTGGCCGCCCGCGCCGCCGGCGCGGTAGGTGTCGACGCGGAGATCTTCCGGGTTGATCTCGACCTCGATCTCTTCGTCGAACTCGGGCACGCACTCGACCGACGCGAACGACGTCTGACGGCGCGCATTCGAATCGAACGGGGAGATGCGGACGAGGCGGTGCACGCCCGCTTCGGCGCGCAGGTAGCCGTAGGCGAACTGGCCCTTGATCAGGACGGTCGCCGACTTGATACCGGCCTCTTCGTGCTCCTGGCGGTCGACCAGCTCGGCGTCGAAGCCCTGCCGCTCGCACCAGCGCAGGTACATGCGCAAGAGCATCTCGGCCCAATCGCACGACTCGGTGCCGCCGGCGCCGGCCTGCACCGAGAGGAACGCGTTTCGGTAGTCGTGTGGCCCGGAGAGCATCACTGCGAACTCGCCGCGGCCGCAGCCGGCGTCAGCGAGCGCGAGCGCCTGTTCGGCCTCGGCGATGGCGCCGGCGGAGCCGTCCTCTTCCGCGAGCTCCACCATCACGCCCGCGTCCTCGAGGGTCTTCTCGAGCGCTTCCTGCGGCTCGACGAGAGCGCGGATGCGCTTCAGCTCGGCGACGACGGCGCTGGCTTGCTCCGGGCGCGACCAGAAGTCCTGGCCGGCCATCTGTTCCTCGATCTCGGCCTTACGCTTCGTCAGCTTCGGGACGTCAAAGAGAGTCCCGGAGCTGGTTGACGCGCTTCTTCAGTTCCTTGATCCGGTCACCGAGTCGGGTCACGACGACGTCTCCGCGTTCGAACGAATCGCGCAGTCTAGCGTCGTCGGATGAAAAAGGGCCGGCGTGCCGTCGCCGGCTGCCGGCCCTGCTGGAATCGGGTCGACCGACGCGAGGTTCACTGCGCAGTCCCGGATGCGTGGTGGGGACGCGTCGGACGCCCCGCACCTGAATCGGCCGAGGGCGGCGCGGAACTGGAGTCAGGCGCGGATTGCAGCGAGCACCGCGTCGGCGATCGCGATGGACGGCGCGAGACCGCCGACGCCAACCTCACCGCACGCGAGGCGCTTGTCGATGGGCGCGACGATGCGATACCGCGTGGGTCCCGCGACTTCCGCGAGCTTCGCGAGGTTCGCCTGGACGAGCGGATTCTCCCACATCTTCGTGTTCATCGCGGGCGCGAGTACGACGGGGACCGATGCGTCGAGCGCGAGCAGCATGCAGCCGAGCGGATCTTCGCCGAAACCGTTCGCGAGGCGCGCGAGGAAGTCGGCTGTCGCCGGGGCCACCACCACGACCTGCGCCCAGCGAGCCCATTCGATGTGCGGAATCGTGCCGTCCGAGGCGGAATCGAGCTCGTCCTGGAGCACCGAATGGCCGGTGAGCGCGGCGAACGTGAGCGGAGTGACGAAGTGAGTCGCGGCGCGCGTCATCGCGACGCGCGTCTCCGCGCCACGCTCACGCAGCACGGACACGAGGTCGGCGGCGCGGAACGCCGCGATGCCGCCGGTGACGCCGAGCACGACGCGCACGTGGGAAGAGTTCGGTTTCGAAGCGTTCATCGCCGGCCTCCAGGGACCCCGCGTGCTCGCGCTGTCGGGCGAACTCGGTGCGG
>CAZOLL010000050.1:0-14482 GCA_964580365.1 uncultured Phycisphaeraceae bacterium | reverse complement strand
ATGCGTCGCCCGTGAGGACGAGGCGTCCGTCGACGACGCTCGCGGACGCGCCGGTGAGCTGGGCGTTCAGGACCGCCGCCACCTCTTCCGCCGTCGCGGCGCCGATGTTCGCGAAGTCGATGGAGTTGAACGTGACGGTCTGCGGCGCGCCGCCGTCGACCGACACCGTCAGCTGCGAGCCGTTCGTGAGCGCGACCGGGTAGGTCGCGCCGCCGACGAGGACCGGGTTCTCCGAGCCGAAGGTTCCGCCCTCGACCGGGTTCTCGTCGAGCTTTCGCGAGAAGTCGAACGCGTAGCCGGTGAGCGCGTCGATGCGCAGGCGGCCGGCTTCGACGGAGGCCGTGACTCCCGGCACTTGTCGGATCGCGTCGACGAGTTGATTCAGCGACATCGAAGACGGGTCGATCGAGACTTCGTGGTGCTGGACGTCGCCGGTCCCGAGGTCGGTGACCGTGAACGTCACCTTGCCCGCCTTCATCTCGAACGGGAGCCCCGCGGACGAGAGCACGACGTTGCCGGGGTCGATGCCGTTGCCGGGCTCGAAACGAAACGAGCTGCGGAGGTTCGTGAACGGACCGGTGCCGGGGACGCCGGTCGAGTGGATGCGGTTCGCCTCGAGCACGACCTGGTTCGCGAGGCGGTCGAGCTCGCCGATGCGCGCGGGGATGAAATCGCGGATGACGCCGAGCAGGCCGCCGAGCTCGCCGTTCTCCGGGATCACGCGCTTGTTGCCCTTCGCGAGCGTGATCTTCACGCCGTCCACGGTGTCGAGCTTCGCCTTCAACTGGTTCGCGAACGAACCGGTGACGAGCGTGATGCCGCCGGCCGTCACCTGCATCGTCCCGTCCGGCAGCTCGACGCCGCGGGCGCCGATGAGTCGGGAGAGCTCGTTCGCGACCTGCGAGCGCTGGTCGCGCAGGTCGTTCGCGGGCTGGCCGAGCGCGACTTGGTTCGCGATGCGTGCGTTCAGGTCCGCGATGGCGGCGAGCAGCGGGTTCGCGTTCTCCGCCGCGGCGACCGCCTGCGAGATCGCCGAGGCGCGCGCGGACTCGAGCTCGCTGCGGCGCTGGCGCAGCGTGAGGCCGAGGTCACGGGCCGCAGACGCGAACGCGAACCGCAGCGCGGAGTCGCCGGGCGACGTACCGGCCTGCGTCGCGGCGTCGAAGAGCCCTTGCAGCTTGTTCGCGAGCGAGTCGCTCGAGAGGTCGGACGAGAACGCGGCGAGGCCGTCGAACAGCGCGACCTCCGCGGTGAAGCGTCCGTCCAGCTCGGTCTGCGTGCGGATGCGTCCGAGCAGTGATTCGTTGATGAGCGACTGGATCCCGAGAACTTCGACGCCGGTGCCGAGCATCGTCTGGTTCGGGCCGACGGTCGGCAGGGAGGTGCCGAGCAGCGTCACTTGGCGCGAGTACCCGGGGGTGTTCTGGTTCGCGAGGTTGTGGCCGATCACGTCCATCACGCGACGGGACGTGAGGAGCGCGCGGATTCCGGCGACGAGTCCGATCGACATGGCGGATTCCTCAGGCGTGCGCGTCGAGCGCGGAACCGGCGGGGAGAGCGGCGCCCGTCTCGCCGGCGGCCGCGCGGGCCACGCAGGTCTTCACGTCCGCGAGCGCGTCCAACGCGGCGCGGGCGAACGCCGCGTTCTTGCGGCTGTTCCACACGAGCTCGTCGCGCGCCACGCGCACGCCGTCCTTGACGTCGTCGGGCAGCGCGTCGAGCAGGCCCGCGAGCGGAGCGCCGTCACCGGCGGCCGCGTGCCATTCCTGACGGATCGCGTCCGCGACCTCGGCGAGCTCTCGCCGAGCGTCGTCCAGCGCCGCGGACGCGGCGTGGATCTCGCCGACGGCGCCGCGACGCAAGACGTCGGCCTGGTCGGCGAGGCGCGCGGCGAGCGCGCGTTCGAGGCGCACGGCCTCCGCGACGCGGTTCGTGACGCGTGCGATGCGATCCTTCGAGAGCGTCATCGCGGCGGCTCCGTCGCGTTCGCGCCGCTCGCGCCGGCGGCTTCGCTCGGCACCGCGCGGGCGACGCGGTCGATCGCGCGCTTGACCTCCGACGTCAGCGATTCGACGCCGTCCTTCGCGAGCGCTTGACCGAACGCGGTCTCGGCCATGCCGCGATAGACGTCGCCACCGGAGTCGCTGCCGCCGAACGGGCCGGAGCTCTCGTCGTCTCCGCCGCTCTTCACGGTTTCGAACATCTCGCGGACCACCATCTGCATGAGCACGGCCGTGAAGTCCTCGGCGACCTTCTGGGTGTCCCGTTCTTCGTCGGGGCGCGACGGGTCTTGAGCGCCGCCGGCGGCCGAGGTCGGAACCGCGGGAGTCTTCGAGGACGAGATCGGGTCGATCATCAGCGGATCTCCAACTCGGCCTCGAGCGCTCCGGCCTGCCGAAGCATCTGGAGGATCGTGATCAGGTCGCGCGGCGTCGCTCCGAGAGCGTTCAGCGCCTGCGCGAGCTCGCCGATCGTGCCGGTGTCGGGGAGGATGCCGACGCCATGACTCGCGTCGACGTTCGCGTCGAGGTCGGTGCGCGGGACGAGCGTCGTGACACCGTTCGACAGCGGCAGCGGCTGACTGACCTCGGGCGTCTCGGCGATGGTCACGGTGAGGTTGCCGTGCGCGATCGCGACGCGCCGGAGCTTCACGCCGTCGCCGGCCACGATCGTTCCGGTGCGCTCGTTGACGATCACCTTCGCCGAGACGTGCGTGAGCACGCTCAGGTCCGCAACGCGCGCGACGAACGCGACGACGTCGTCCGCTCCGACGTCCTCGGGGAGCTCGATGCGGATCTCGGCCGGGTCGACGGCGGTCGCGGCGTCGCGGTACACCGCGTTCACCGCGTCGGCGACGCGGCTCGCCGTCGTGAAGTCCGGTTCACGCAGGCGCAGCGAGTAGCGCTTGTCGGGCGACAGGAAGCGCGTGTCGACGTCGGCTTCGATCGTCGCGCCGCCGCTGATGAAGCCGACGGTCGGGTGGTTCTGGCTGACGGACGCGGACGCGCCCTCGGCCGAGAAGCCGCCGATCGTGACGGGACCCTGGGCGACGGCGTAGACGCGATCGTCGGCGCCGTTCAGCGGAGTGAAGAGGAGCGTGCCGCCGAACAGGCTGGTCGCCCCGCCGATCGACGAGAGGTGGATGTCGAGCTTGTCGCCCGAGCGGCCGAACGGCGGAAGCGTCGCGGTCACAGCGACCAGCGCGATGCTGTCGCGCGAGAGATCCGAGGGCTTCACGTCGAGCGAGTACTTCTCGAGCAGGTTCGCGAGCGCGGTGAGCGACGCGGCCGACTTGTCGCCGGTCTTCGCGAGCCCGACGACGATGCCGACGCCGTACAGCGCGTTCTCGCGGACGCCCTGGATGTCGGCGACGTCGCCGATCTTCACGAGGCGCGCATCGGGCGACGCCGCGGGGGCGGACGCGAACGGCGCAGTGGGCGCCGCGGGCGCCGGACCGACCTGGCCGAGGAGCTCGAGTGCGAAGGAGAGGGAGAGGGTCGCGATCACTTGGGGTCTCCGTCCTCAGAACGGCCAGATGAAGTCGATGAGCTTCTCGAACCAGTTCTTCTCCGAGTTGCGCTGGAGCGGGCCGCACGACTCGTAACTCACCGACGCGTTCGCGACGAGGGCGGACGGCACCGAGTTGTCGCGGTCGACGTCGAACGAACGCACCAGGCCCGTAATCGTCATCCACTTCTCCTCGCCGTCGATCGTCACCTTGCGGCGGCCTTCGATCACGAGGTTGCCGTTCGGCTGCACGTCGATCACCGTCGCGGTGAGCTGCGTGGTGAAGTCGCCCTTCTTTTCGAAGTTCGACTTCGAGTCGAAGTCACGCGAGCTGTGCCACTCGTCGGGGAAGTAGTCCTTGAAGTAGTCCTGCAGCGTCTTGCCCGGGAGCAATCCCGCGGCGGGGAACGACGTGAACTCGGCTGACGCGTTGGTCGCCTTGTCGAGCTTCACCTTCTCGTCGTTCTTTACGTTCTGCGATTCGTCGACGACGATCGTGATGATGTCGCCGACCACGCGCGCGCGGTTGTCCGCGATCAGCGCGACGTGGCGCGAGCGGCCCTGCTGCCAGAGCGACTGCGCGGAAGCGACGTCGTGTGCGACGGCGAAGAGTCCGGTGACGAGGACGAGGCGGGCGATTCTCATGGGTCGATCCTTCAATTGCCGACGGCGACGATGCCGGGCGCGGTCACGCGTCCGGTGACGACCTTCTTCGTGACGAGGTTCTCGACGCGTACCGCGGCTCCGGCGGAGCCCGAGTCGCGCGCGATGCCGAAGGTCTCCGCGATGAGGCGGCCCTTCGTGAAGCGGATGGTGACGGCGTCGTTGCGGCGCACCATGAGCGCCGGCTCGAAGTCCTGAGCACGGATCGTGCGTCCGCGGACGATCGCGATGCGCGCGATCTGGCCGAGCGGCAGGGCCTCGACGGCCGCGCGGGGCATGTCGGTGGTCTCGACACGCTGGCGCACGACGTCCGCCGAGGTCAGCGTCTCGCCCTTCGCGAGGTCGCGCGTGGCGACGGGGATCTCGGCGAAGGTGCGCGCCTTGAACGCGACCGGAACTACGGCCTGCAGCATCCCGTCGACCTTCACGTCGATGCAGACGTTGAGCGGACCGCGGTCCGCGGCGCGTCCGGAGAGGCGCGGCGACAGCTCGATGCCCGAGCGGCCGCGTGGCACGCGCACCTCGAGCGGCGGACGCTCGAGCGCGATCTCCGTGCCGCCGGCGAATCGCAGCGACTCTCCGATGTACTTCCGCGCCGCCTCGACCAGTTCGTCGGTCGTGACGCCGCGCGCGTCGCTCGCGATCGAGATCGCGGCGGGGCCGACGAGGCGCACGCGGTCGGACGGCAGCATTTCGCCGAGCGACTCGCGCGAGATGCTGCGTGCGTAGCCGGGGCACGGCGCGCGGCCGAGGTCGAGCGACGCGAGGTCTTGCGGCAACGACGCGCGCGCCTCGGGCGCGACCACGTCGGAGAGGAGGATGCGCGTGCCCGGGACGCTCGCGGACTCGGCGAGGCGGACCTCGACCGGCGGGGCGGCGAGGACGAGCACGACGGCGAAGATCGGCGCGAGCGCGAACATGCGTCTCACCTCACCAGCGAGTTGACTTGGGAGAGCATCTCGTCGCCGGTGCGGATGGCGCGCGAGTTCACTTCGTACGCGCGCTGCGCGACGATCAGGTTGACGAGCTCCGACACGACGTCGACGTTCGAGCGCTCGAGGAAGCCCTGCACCAGCGTGCCCGCGCCGTCCTGGCCCGGGTTCAACAGCGTCGCCGCGCCGGACGCGGCGTTCTCGCGGAACAGGTTCTGGCCGATGCTCTCGAGACCGGTCGGGTTCGCGAAGCGCGCGAGCTGCAGCTGTCCGACCTGCTGCGCCGCAGTCGGGTTGTCGGTCGTCGTCGCGCTGATCACGCCGTCGAGACCAATGCCGACGTGCGTCATGTTGTTCGGCAACGTGATCGCGGGCTGGACGCGGTATCCCTCCGGGGTCACGAGCTGGAGTTGAGAGTCGACGTGGAGCGCGCCGTCGCGCGTGTAGGCGGTCGATCCGTCGGGCAGCTGGATCTGGAAGAAGCCGTCGCCCTGGATCGAGACGTCGAGCTCGCGCTGCGTCTCTTCGAGCACGCCCGGCGCGAACACCTTGGTGTTCGACACGGCGCGCACGCCGCTGCCGATCTCGAGGCCGGTCGGCGCGCCGACGCCCTGCGATGCGTCGCCGGGCTTCTTCAGCGTCACGTAGAGGAGGTCCTCGAAGTTGACGCGGCTGCGCTTGAAGCCCGCCGAGTTGACGTTCGCGATGTTGTTCGCGATGACGTCGACGGTGAGCTGCTGGCCTTTCATGCCCGTCGCGGCGGTGAACAGTGCTTTCAGCATGGTCGATCGACCTCAGCGGTTGTTGATGGCTTCGCCGCGGAGGCGGTCGAGCCCGATGAGCGACTTCTGGGCGGCCTCGAACGCGCGGAGGCCGGAGATCATCTGGACGAGCTCGTCGATCACGTTGACGTTCGAGCCTTCGAGCGCGCCCTGGCGGATCTTCGAGTCGAGCGCCTCGCTCGGGTTCGCACCGGGCAGCTCCTTGAAGCGCCCCTTGTCCTCGCCGGTGAGGCGCTTCTCGTTGGCGAACTGGACGACGCGAAGCTGCCCGACGGGCTTGCCGTCCTGCGAGACGTGGCCGGCTTCGTCGACGGCGATCTTGCCGCCGTTCGGACGCACGACGATCGGGCCGCCTTGGCCCTGGACCTCGGAGCCGTCGCTCGCGACGAGCGCGCCGTTGGCGTTCAGCGTGAAGTTGCCGTTCCGCGTGAAGCGCGTCCCGCGCGTCGTGTCGAGCGCGAAGAAGCCCTTGCCGTCGATCGCGAGGTCGAGGTCGTTGCCCGTCTCGTGGAGCGGGCCGGCCGTGAAGTCGACCGACTCCTTCGCCGACGGGAGCTTCGTCCCCATCGCGAGGCGCATCGCCGTCGAGAACGCGTCCGCGACCGCGATGCGCCGGCGGTACCCGTCGGTGTTCGCGTTCGCGAGGTTCTGGGCGCGCGTCTCCTGGACTTTCGTCAGGGTGTCGAGCGCCGCTGCGCAGTGAAGCAGACCGCCGTCCATGGGGGCCTCCGCGGGAAAGGTGTCGACGCGCGAAGGGCGAGCGGCATGCCGTGGCGTGAGTCGTCGAGGCGCGCTCGTTGACAATCCGTAATCATTTGTTGGAAAGTTAGTTAAGGCGTCACGTCAACGAAGGTCGCGGGTCGGGCGGCGGCGCGGGAAGGAACGTTTTTCCCGCCCCCAGAGGCGGCGGCGAAGGAAGTTCGCGCGGCGATCAGCGAACAGTGCCGCGGTAGAGCGTGAAGCTCCGGTCGCCTTTCGTCTCCGTGACTTCGACGCGATCGACCTCGGTCAGGTCGGCGAACAGCTCGTCGAGGTGCGCACGCCACGCGTCGCGGTTCTTCGAGCGGGTCGCGTTCCACTCGATGACGATCCACGCGACGCGGCCGGCGCGGTCGCGGTGGAGTGCCGTCTCGTCCTTCTCCCACAGGCGGTACTGCAGTGCGCGGCCGTGGTCGTGGTTGCGCGGATGGTCGAGCACGTACGGGTCGTCCGCGCCGGGGAGCGGCGGGTCATGCGCGAGCGCGCCCGCGAGGATGTAGTGGTCGGCGACGACGACGTCGCCGCGCGCGCCGGCGCCGGCTGGTTCGCTCGTCGCGTGACGTCGCACGAGTTCCGAGGCGAGCGGCCAGCCGGTGAAGTTGCGCTTCAACGACGCGGTCGCGGAGATCGGCAGGAGGAACGCGGAGAACAGGCCGATCACCGCCGCGGCGCCGATCGCGGGCGCGAGCGACGCGAGCACGCGGCGTGCTTTCGTCGGCCGCGCGGCGACGAAGTCCCGCAGCAGCGCGGGGACGTGGGGGAGCAGCGGCACGTAGCCGGACGCCGTCCAGTGCACGTTGTCGTGCGACGTGTCCATGATCGGGCTCGCGACGAAGAACACGCCGAGGTGCGCGAGAGCGAATGACGCATCCAGCCCCGACGGCGCGTCGCCGCGCAGCGCGCGCGCGACGAGACGGACGAGGACCGCGATCACGGCCCCATACAGGAGCGGAGTCACGACCCCCGCCTGCATCGGGAGGTGCTCGAGCAGGGGCTTCCACTGGAAGTGCGCGGAATGGCGTTCGACCGCTTGGAAGTGGAGCGGAGCGAAGTCGAGTCGCACGTTGAACAGGAGGACCGGCAGCGTGCCGCACGCGCCGACGAGCGCGGCGAGCCACGGGCCGGGAGTGACGAGGCGCGCCCGCGCGGTTCTCGTCGCGAGAAGGCCGCCGGCAACGCCCGCCACGATCAACACTCCGCGCACGTGCGTGCACAGCGCGAGCGCCGCGAACGCGCCGGTCACGAGCCAGTCGGCCATCGCTCCGCGCGCGATCGCGCGGTGCGCGAACAGGAGCGTGAGGCTCGCGAACAGGACGAGCGGAGCGTCCGGCACGGCGAGCAGCCCGACCGCGGCCATGATCGGCGTGATCAGCGCGAGCAGCGCCGCGGCGTCGGCGAGCTCGGGCGTCGGTCCCCGCCGGGCCAGCGCGCGCACGACGAACGGGAACGCGAGGCCGATCGCGAGGAACGCCGTGCGCCCGTCGCACAGGCCGACGAGCAGCGCGGTCATGAACGGATGGTCGGCGAACGCGATGTCGAGGTGGCGCGAGCACTGCCAGTAGAAGTACTCGTCGCCGAACCAGCCGAGCCGCATCGCGATCGCCGCCTTGGCGGCGGTCAAGAGGCAGAGCGCGGCGAGGAACCGCCCGCGGTCGCTCGTCACGCGTCGGTCGTCCGCGGGTTCACTTCGGGCGGAAGAGATCGGAGTTCATCAAGCCGAGGCGCTGCAGCCAGAACTGCAAGACGGCCCAGAGCGTGCCGAACCCGTATTTCACGCTGCGCGAGAAGTCGATCGACGAGGCCTGCTTGAAGTACCGCGTCGGCACGGGGACGTCGCCGATGCGGAAGCCGAAGTGGACCACCTGCGCGAGGAATTGGGAGTCGAACACGAAGTCGTCGGAGTTGCGCTCGAAGGGGATCTTCTCGAGCACCTCGCGCGTGTAGGCGCGCAAGCCCGTGTGCGCGTCACCGATGTTTTGCCCGAGCACGAAGTTCTCGGTCAGCGTGAGCAGGCGGTTCGCGACGTACTTCCACCACGGCATGCCCCCGGCGAGCGCCTCGCGGCGCGTGCGGATGCGCGAACCGAGCACGACGTCGCAGATGCCGAGGCGCAGGAACGCCAGCATCGCGGGGATGATGCGCGCGTCGTACTGGTAGTCCGGGTGGAGCATGACGACGATGTCCGCCCCGCGCTCGAGCGCCGCCCGGTAGCAGGTCTTCTGGTTGCCGCCGTAGCCCTTGTTCTGCTCGTGCTTGATCGTCGTGATGCCGAGGGTGCGTGAGAGATCGACCGTGCGATCGCGCGAGACGTCGTCGACGAGGACGATATCGTCCACCGAATCGCGCGGGATGTCCTTGAACGTCCGCTCGAGCGTCCCTTCGGCGTTGTAGGCCGGCATGACGACGACGACCTTCTTCAGGTCTTCGCGCGGGCGGACGTCGAGGTTCGACAAGTCGAGAAGGGAGGCGCGTTGCACGGCGCAACATTGGACGGCGCGGGCGGGCGAATCGCAAGCGCGAGGGTGCTGGGACGGCCCGCTCTGCAAAGCTCTGCACCGCTCTTCCCGCGCCACGTGCCCGGCCGGTAGACTCCCCGGTTTCGTCCGGCACCTGAGCTTCCCGACACCCTGATGCCGCTCCGCGACATCGTCGTTCAGGGCGCCCGCGAGCACAACCTCAAGGGGATCGACCTCACGATCCCCCGCGGCGCGCTGACCACCATCACCGGCGTGTCCGGTTCGGGGAAGTCCTCGCTCGCGTTCGACACGATCTTCCAGGAAGGCCAGAGGCGCTTCCTCGAGTCGCTTTCGGCCTATGCGCGCCAGTTTCTGGGGACCATCGAGAAGCCGAAGGTCGACCACGTCGAGGGGCTTTCGCCGACGATCTCGATCGACCAGAAGACGGTGAACCGCAACCCGCGGTCGACGGTCGGGACGATCACCGAGCTGTACGACCACCTGCGTCTGCTCTTCGCGCGGCTCGGGACGCCGAAGTGCACCGGTTGCGGCCGGCTCTTGTCGGCGCAGACGCGCGACCAGATCGCGGCGCGCCTGCTCGAGCGCGCGGCCGGACGCCGGGTGCAGGTCCTCGCACCGATCGTCCGAGGCCGCAAGGGCGAGTACCGCAAGGAGCTCGAGGAGCTGCGCCAGAAGGGCTTCGCGCGCGCGCGAATCGACGGCGAGATGCGCCGCCTCGACGAGGAGATCAAGCTCCAGAAGTACGTGAAGCACACGATCGAGGTGGTCGTCGACCGGCTGGTCGCGACGCCCGATCGGCGCGACCGCGTCGCCGAGGCCGTGAACGCCGCGCTGACGATGGCGGATGGAAACGTCGCCGCGCTGATCGACGAGGACGAGTCGCTGACGTTCTCGAGCTCGCTCAACTGCCCCGAGTGCGGGCTCGACTTCCCCGCGCTCGAGCCGCGCTTGTTCTCGTTCAACTCGGCGTACGGCGCCTGCCCGACGTGCACCGGCCTCGGCGTCGACCGCCGCTTCGATCCCGAGCTGCTCGTCGCCGACCCCGCTCTCTCCATCAAGGAGGGCGCGCTCAAAGTGATGAACAAGGCGGGCTACCTCTCCTATTCGCGGCTCGGCCCGCAGTCGCTCGAGAAGGTGGCGCGCACGTTCGGCTTCCGCGCCGACCAGCCGTGGGGGTCGCTCACGAAGGAGCAGCAGGACGTCATCCTGTGGGGCTCGGGCGACAAGAAGGTGCGGCTGCGTTGGGAGTACACGGACTCCGCGTCGAAGCGCACCGTGAAGGGAGAGGACTTCAAGCCGGTCGAGGGCGTCATCCCCGCGATGGAGAAGTTCTATCGCGTGACGAAGGCGGCGCACCTCGAGCGGTTCATGAGCGAGCAGGTCTGCGCCGACTGCGACGGCACGCGCCTGCGCACCGAAGCGCGCGCCGTCACGTTCCGCGAGAAGACCATCGTCGACCTGTCGTCGCTCACGGGCGAGGACCTCGCGAAGTGGTTCGAGAAGACCGAGCTCTCCGGCAACGAAGCCGCGATCGGCAAGGAGCTGTGGAAGGAAGCGCGAACGCGCCTCTCGTTCCTGCTCGACGTCGGGCTCGGCTACCTGCCGCTCTCGCGCGGTGCGTCGACGTTGTCCGGCGGCGAAGCGCAGCGCGTCCGGCTCGCGACGCAGGTCGGCGCCCACCTGCAGGGCGTGCTGTACGTGCTCGACGAGCCGAGTATCGGGCTGCATCAGCGCGACAACCACCGGCTGCTCGGCACGCTCGATCAACTGCGCGACCGCGGCAACACCGTGATCGTCGTCGAGCACGACCGCGACACGATGCTCGCGTCCGACCATCTGGTCGACATCGGCCCGGGCGCCGGCCGCCACGGCGGCGAGATCGTCGCCGCCGGCGAGCCGCTCGACGTGTTCAAGGACAAGAAGTCGCTGACGGCGAAGTACCTGCGCGGCGAGCGCTCGATCGACCCGCCCGCGCACGTGCGGCCCGGCAGCGGCGAGTCGATCGTCATCCGCGGCGCGCGGCAGCACAACCTGAAGGGCGTCGACGTCACGATCCCGCTCGGCTGCCTCGTCGCGGTCACGGGCGTCTCCGGCTCCGGCAAGTCGACGCTGATCGACCTCGTGTTGAAGCGCGCGCTCGCGCGACGACTGCACGGCGCGCAGGACCCGATCGGCGCGCACGATCGCATCGACGGCGTCGAGCACGTCGACAAGGTCATCGAGATCGACCAGACTCCGATCGGCCGCACGCCGCGCAGCAACCCCGCGACGTACTCGGGCGCGTGGACGCACGTGCGCGACCTGTTCGCCTCGCTGCCCGAGGCGCGCGCGCGCGGGTACAAGGTCGGACGATTCTCGTTCAACGTCTCCGGCGGCCGCTGCGAGGAGTGCGGCGGCGCCGGCGTGAAGCTCATCGAGATGCAACTGCTCGCCGACGTCGAGGTGCCGTGCGACGCGTGCGACGGCCTGCGCTACAACCGCGAGACGCTCGAGATCCGCTACCGCGACAAGAACGTGTCGCAGGTGCTCGACCTCACGGTCGACGAGGCGTTCGAGTTCTTCGGGACGCACCCGAAGCTCTCGCGCATCCTCGAGACGATGCGGAAGGTCGGCCTCGGCTACGTCCAGCTCGGCCAGACCGCGACCACGCTCTCCGGCGGCGAGGCGCAGCGCCTGAAGCTCGCGTCCGAGCTCGCGCGCCCCGGCACGGGCCGCACGCTCTACCTGCTCGACGAGCCGACGACGGGCCTGCACTTCGCGGACGTCGAGCACCTGCTCGCCGCGCTGCAGGAGCTGGTCGACCGCGGCAACACCGTGATCGTCGTCGAGCACAACCTCGACGTCGTGAAGTGCGCGGACTGGCTGATCGACCTCGGGCCCGAAGGCGGCACCGCCGGCGGCGAGGTCGTCTTCTCGGGCACGCCGTCCGAGGCGGCGCGCGCGCGCTCGTCGTGGACCGGGAAAGAGCTCGCGCTCTACCTCGAGCCGGCGAAGCCGAAAGCGCATCCCGTCCGTCGCGAGACCGGCGAGGGCGAAGGCGCGGCGCTCAAGGTGTTCGGCGCGACGAAGAACAACCTGCGCTCGGTCGACGCGGTCGTGCCGCACTCGTCGTTCACGGTGATCACCGGCGTGTCGGGCTCCGGCAAGACGTCGCTCGCGTTCGACACGATCTTCGCGGAAGCGCAGCGACGCTTCGTCGAGTCGATGTCGACCTACGCGCGCCGCTTCCTCTCGCGAACGGAGCGCGCCCCGGTCGAACGCGTCGAGGGCCTCGCGCCGGCCATCGCGATCGACCGCAAGTCGGGCGCGAAGAACCCACGCTCGACCGTCGCGACGTCGACGGAGATGCACGACTACCTGCGCGTGCTGTTCGCGCGCATCGGAGTGCCGCACTGCCCGGAGTGCGGTGACGAGCTGACTGCCGCGAACCCCAGCGCTGCGGCGCGCGAAGTCACGACGAAGCTCGCCGACAAGAAGCTGCGCGTGATCGCGCCGCTCTTGCGCAAGGACCTGAAGGTCCCGCTCGCGCTGAAGAAACCGCAGGACCTCGCGGCGCTGTGGCCCGAGTTGAAGAAGCAGGGCTTCGCGCGCGTCGAGATCGACGGCGTCGAGGCGCGTCTCGACGCGCCGATGCCGAAGGTCGGCGCCGGAGCCAACGCAATCGACCTCGTCGTCGACCGCGTCGTCGTGAAGGCGGAAGCCCGCCAGCGCATCGCGGACGCGTTCGAGCAGGCGTACGCCGCCGGCAGCGGCATCGCGATCGTGCGCGACGAGAGCGGAACGGAGCGCACGTTCACTGCGAAGCGCACGTGCGCGCGCCACGCGATCGGGCTCGAGGAAGAGCCGCAGCCGCGCCTGTTCTCGTTCAACTTCCACCTCGGCGCGTGCCCCGAGTGCGACGGACTCGGGATCATGGATCGCTGCGACGTCGCGCGCCTCGTCGCCGATCCCAAGCGACCGCTGTTCTCCGGCGCGCTCGCGCCGCCGTGGGACGTCGACCTCGCGAAGTCGCACTTCGGGATCGCGCCGGTCATCGGCGTGCTCGCGCGACGCCTGGAGGTGGATCTCGAGGCCCCGTTCGGCGAGCTGCCGGCCGCGGCGCGCAGAGCGATCCTGAACGGCTTCGAGGAGTCGCTGACCCTGACGGTGGTGCGCGATTGGTCGCGCGGCCATCGCGAAAGCACCTACGAGCTGACGTGGCCCGGCCTCGTGCGGTACTTCGAGCGCAAGTACCGCGAGTCGGACGACACCGGCTTCTGGAAGAACCGGCTCGGCCCGCTGATGAGCGAAGGCGAGTGCCGCGCGTGCGGCGGTGCACGGCTCAACCCGCTGGCGCGTGCGTTCACGCTCGGCGGCCGGTCGCTGCCGGAGATCCTCGCGCTGACCGTCGACGACGCGCTCGAGTTCTTCCGAGGCGTGTCGCTGCCCGCGCGCGACGTCGCGGTCGCGAAGGAGGTGACGCGGGAGGTGACGAACCGGCTCGAGGTCCTGCACGACGTCGGGCTCGGGTATCTCACGCTCGACCGGCGCTCGTCGACGTTGTCCGGCGGCGAGGCGCAGCGCATCCGGCTCGCGACGCAGCTCGGCAACCGGTTGGTCGGGGTGCTCTACGTGCTCGACGAGCCGACCATCGGCCTGCATCCGCGCGACACGGGACGCTTGATCGCGACGCTGAAGGGCCTGCAGAAACTCGGCAACACGATCGTCGTCGTCGAGCACGACCCCGACGTCATTCGCGCCGCCGACTGGGTGATCGACGTCGGCCCCGGCGCCGGCGAGCGCGGCGGCCGCGTCGTCGCATCCGGTCCGCTCGACACGATCGTCGAGACGCCCGATTCGATCACCGGCGCGTGGCTGCGCGGCGACCGGACGAATCCGCAGGTGACCAAGCGCCGCGCGGTCGACGGGCCGCGCATCGCGCTCGAGGGCGCGAAGCTCCACAACCTGAAGGACGTCGACGTCGCGATCCCGCTCGCCGCGCTCACCGTCGTGACCGGCGTGTCCGGCTCGGGCAAGTCGACGCTCGTGATGGACGTGCTCGAGCCCGCGCTGCGCGACCGCCTCGCGCTCGGCCGCCGCCGCACGGACGGCACGTTCAAGAGCCTCAGTGTCCCCGATCGGTTGTCGCAGCTCGTCGTGGTCGACCAGTCGCCGCTCGGGCCGACTCCGGCGTCGAACCCGGCGACCTACACCGGCGTCTTCGACGACGTGCGCGACGTGTTCGCGAGCACGCCCGACGCACGCATGAAGGGTTTCACGCGCCGGCACTTCTCCTTCAACCACGCCGGGGGCCGCTGCGAAGCCTGCGAAGGGAAGGGGCTCGTCCAGGTCGAGATGCACTTCCTGTCGGACGTGTTCGTCA
>CAZOLL010000049.1:0-14521 GCA_964580365.1 uncultured Phycisphaeraceae bacterium | reverse complement strand
CGCGGCGCTTCGAGCGACGCCCGGCATCCGCCGAGGGAAAATCACGTCGTCTCGCGACGCGCGCTCCGCGACTTTCGGATTGTCCCGCAAGGCTCCGCGCCGTCGCACGACGGAGGGCGCGATGGGCACTCGGGAGCATCGAGATGAGCAAGTCCTCGCGTTCGCGGAAGGCCGATCGCAATGCAATCAACGCCGCGGATCCGACGCGGCTCCACCCGCAGCACGCGGAGCTCTTACGCGATGCCGGCGTCGCGCCCGACGTGGCGCGCGAGCGCGGGTATCGCTCGGCGCACTCGCCGCGCGTCCTGGCCGGCCTCGGCTTTGCGGCCCCGCAGCGCCGCGCGCCGGCGCTGGTCGTTCCGATTCGCGGCGCATCCGGGCGCATCGCCTTGCACCGCATCCGCCCCGACCTGCCGCGCGAGCGCTTCGGGACGGCGATCACGTTCGAGACGCCGCGCGGCAAGGCGCGCGGGCTCGACGTCCCGCTGCGCTGTCGCAAGCACCTGCGCGACGCGAGCGTCCCGCTTCATCTGTCGTGCGGGCCGAACGCCGCGCTCGATGTCGATGCCGCCGTCTCCCGCGGACTGTGTTGCATCGGCGTCGCGAGCGCCGCCGCGTGGGAGGAGCGCGACGGCACGCCGCTCCGTGATTGGGACGCGATCGCGCTGAAGGGCCGCGACGTGCTCGTCGAGTTCGACGCGGGCTCGGCGGGACGCCCGCACGCGCGTGCGGCGATCGCCGCGCTCGCGGCGCTCCTCGGCCTGCGCGGCGCGCGCGTCCGCGTGAACGCGCCGGCGCAGGAGACGGCCGCGAACGGGCGCGCGACGCGCACTCGTGCGAACGGCAACGCGGCCGACGCATTGGTCGCGATCGGCGCACGCACCGAGCTGTTCCACGACGAGCGCCGCGAGCCCTACGCCGTGATCGGCGAGGGCGCGGACGGCGCGCGCCGCCGCGCCGTCCGCGTGCGCGGCCGCGACTTTCGGCTGTGGCTGCGCCACGAGCACTATCGGGCGACGCGCGGCGCGGTGAACGAGGGCGCGCTCGGCAACGCCGTCGAGGCGCTCGCCGCGAAGGCGCTGTTCGAAGGCAAGGCGCGCGCGCTGCCGCTCCGTTTCGGCGGCGCGCCGCCCGAGGTGTGGGTCGACCTCGCCGACGACGAGGGCCGCGCCGTGCGCGTCACGCCGCGCGGGTTCGAGACCATCGAGACGCCGCCAGTTCTGTTCCGGCGCTTCTCCCACCAACTCCCGCTGCCCGTGCCGGCGAAGAGCGGCAAGCTCGCCGAGCTCGCCCCGTTCCTGAACCTCGCGCGCGCTGAAGATGCGTTGCTCGTGTCCGCGTGGCTGGTCGCCGCGATGCTGCCGCAGGTGCCGTGTCCGGCGCTGTGTCTGCACGGTCCGCAAGGCAGCGCGAAGACGACGCAGGCGCGGATGCTGCGCTCGTTGCTCGACCCATCGAGCGTCGAGTCGCTCGACCTCGGGCAGAGTTCGGTGGAGCTGGCGCAGAACCTCGACCACCACGCGGTCCCGCTCTTCGACAACCTGAGCCGCCTCAATCAGCGGCAGGCCGATTTCCTCTGCCGAGCGGTGACCGGCGGCGGGTTCTCGAAGCGCGAGCTGTTCAGCAATGACGACGACGTGCTGTTCTCGTTCCGAAGGCCGATGTTGTTGACGGGCGTGAACGTGCCCGCGGTGCAGTCCGACCTGCTCGATCGAATGCTGCTGATCGAACTGCGCGCGATCACCCCCGAGACGCGCCGCCCCGAGAAGGAGCTGCGCGCCGAATTCGAGAAGGCACGACCGCGGATCTTCGCGGGGATGTTGAGCGCGATGGCCGCGGCAATGAACGTGGAGCGCAAGGTGAAGTTGAAGCGCTCTCCGAGGATGGCCGACTTCGCGAAGTTCGGTGCGGCGGTCGCCGTGGCGTTGGGGAGGAGCGCGGCGGAGTTCGAGAAGGCGCTGGAGGTGAACGCGGATCGGCAGGCGGAGGTGGTGGTGGAGGGGAACGAATTGGTCGAGGCGATCGGCGTGCTCGTGAAGAAGCACGGCGGTCGATGGAGCGGGACCGCGAAGGAACTCCTCGAGCGGATCGGTGGCGGAGGCAGGCGAGGTGCTGCGCACGGTTGGCCCGTGAACGCGTGGGCCTTGTCGCAGAGGATTACCGAGCTGGAGGTCCCGCTGCGGCGAGTGGGCTTCGTCGTGGAGCGCGTTCGCGCGCACGAAGGTCGCAGGATGATCTCCATCGAAGCCGCGTCTCCCGCGTCTCCCTCGATTCGACGCGGCAAACGAGCGAGGAAAGGCGATCTGGGCGGGGAGACGCGGGAGACGCGGCGTTCGTAGGCCCGGCTCTTGAGGTGCCCCCCAAGAAGTGGTCCAGGCTCGAGGGAGACACATTCGGTCTGAACAGAACGAAGGAGTCTCTCGGTGCGGGAAGTCAACTGCCCCCACCGCGGATCGACAACGTGGTCACGTTGCTCCACGCTTGAATTCCCGAAGCGATGCAAGGAGCATCTGGACGCACGTCGCCACGTCGGGAGGAGGTCGATCGGCTCGATGAGCGCCGAACCGTCGGGGAGAACCAAGAAAAACGGAGATGCCGACTTCCTCGATGGGGTCGCGCTTCGTCCGGTCACGTTGTCCGGCGCTCCGAGCTTCACGTCCACGTGTCTTGCGCTCGGCCGCGGCGCGTCACCGCTGGAAGTCGTCATCGCGTCGAGTTCCGCAGCTCCGAGCGCCGCCACGCTGCGCAGCGCGTGGAAGGCCCGCAACGGCGATCGCGCGGCGCCGTTGCTGTTCGTCGTGCTCCACGATCAACGCGCGTCGATCTGCGGTCCGGCGGGCAGCGATCCTCCCGCGTACGTCTCGCTCGATCGAGGCCAGGTCGAACGCGTTTGCCGCGAGGCGCTGGAACAGCCCGACCGCAACGCGGCGATTCGCGCGCTCCGCGAGATCCTGCCGTCGCTCGAATCGCGGCTCGCGGGACTTCGCAACGAGGGCTTCCTCGCGACGCATGAACTCCAGGCCGGGGCACCGAAGCGATTGGATTGGGAGACCTCTGGGAAGAAGGCGCGCGCAGCGCTCGGCAAGCGCGACACGGCACTTCTGAATGCGCTCGGTTTTCGGGTCGAGCGACTCGACGGAGTCACTTCCATTCTCCGTTCGAACGACCAACGCGTTGCCGTAGCAGTGCTGCTCGCGCCGGACGAAGCGCCAGAGTCGTCGTCCGATCGCTTTGCCGGACTGTCGCCGACGAGCTACGCGCTGGCTGTCGCCGATCGTGAGCAGGTGCGGTGGGTCGTCGTGCTTCACGGCTCGCGGATTCGAATCCATCCAACGGAGGTCGGCGTCGGGGTCGGACGGCGCGGCCGCGTCGAGACGTTCGTCCAGTGCGACGCGAACCACCTCGCCGACGAGCATGCGGCCTACCTCTGGCTCTTGTGCTCCGCAGAGGCGCTGACGCGCGGAGCCTCGCTCGACCAGATCATCGAAGCGTCGGGTCGGTTCGGCAGCGACCTCGCCGAGCGTCTGCGCGAGCGCGTCTACGAGTTCGTCGTGCCGGCGCTCGCGCAGGGGATCGTCGCGGCGCGTGGCATCAAGCGGCCGAGCGCGAAGGATCTCACCGAGACCTACGAGATGGCGCTCGTCGTGCTGTTCCGGTTGTTGTTCGTCGCGTACGCCGAGGACAAGGACCTACTGCCCTACCGCTGGAACGGGCTGTATCAGCGGCGATCGCTGAAGACGAAGGCGCGCGATCTCGCAGAGCTCGCAAGCAGCGGCCGCCCGTTCGACGCCGGCAACTCGCAGTGGAACGAAGTCGCGGCTCTGTGGCGCGCCGTCGATCGCGGCAATCGGGAGTGGGGCGTGCCCGCGTACGACGGCGGCCTGTTCTCCGAGGAAGCGGACGTCTCGCCGCCCGGCGCTCACCTCGGGTCGATCACACTTCCCAATCCCGTGTTCGGTCCCGCGATCTCGCACCTGCTCCTCGTCGACGGCGGCGAAGGTCTCGGCCCGGTCGACTTCCGCAGCCTCGGCGTGCGTGAGTTCGGAACGATCTACGAGGGTCTGCTCGAGAGCGAACTCTCGGTGGCCGAGAGCGACCTCGCGCTCGACAAGAACCGTGCGTACCGGCCAACGAAGAAGGGCGAAGCGCCGACCGTCCGGCGTGGCGAGGTCTACCTCCACAACGCATCCGGCGCGCGCAAGTCGACCGGCTCGTACTTCACCAAACGGTTTGCGGTCGAACACCTCCTCGACCGCTCTCTCGAGCCGGCGCTGAAGGAGCACCTCGAGCGACTCGACGCGCAAGACGAGAACGCCGCGGGCGAGCGCTTCTTCGACTTCCGTGTCGCCGACCTCGCGATGGGCTCAGGTCACTTTCTCGTCGCGGCGATCGATCGGATCGAGCGCGCATTCACGGGGTATCTGTCCAGGCGCCGGCTCCCAGCAGTGGCGGTCGAATTGGCGCAGCTCCGATCCGCCGCGATCGAGGCGCTCGGGCCGCTCGCCGGTCAGGTGGAGATCGAGGACACGCAGCTCCTTCGCCGCTTGATCGCGCGCCGCTGCGTTTATGGCGTCGACTTGAACCCGACTGCGGTGCAGCTCGCGCGGTTGTCGATCTGGATCCACTCCTTCGTGCCGGGGTTGCCGTTGTCGTTGCTCGACCACACGCTCGTGCGGGGCAACTCGCTGGTTGGAATCGGTCAGCTCGAGGAGATCAAGGAGAAGCTCGAGGAGGAGTCGCTCCCGATGTTTCCGGTGAACGCGAGCCGCCTCCTTGGTGCGGCGGCAGAGCCGCTCGCGCGGTTGGCGCGACTCGCGGACGCGACTCCGGCTGACCTCGGCCGGGCGCGCCGGGCGCGCGAAGCTGCGCTCGCTGCCGTTGCCCCGGCTGCAGCGCTCTGCGATATCGTCGTTGCCGCGCGACTCACGGGGGAACCGGTACCGATCCGATTCGATCGATGGGATCAGGAACGTGATCGCTTTCCGGCTTCGAGGGAGCATCGGTCCGCGCGCGCATGCCTCGGGGAACTGAACGCCTTCCATTTTCCGATCGCGTTTCCAGAAGTCTTCCTCCGCGATCGACCGGGCTTTGACGTGATTGTCGGCAACCCGCCATGGCAGGAAGCGACGCTCGAAGAGGATGCATTCTGGGCCCGGCACTCGCCAGGGCTTCGCGGATTGCCACAGCGTGAACAGGAAGCGGAAAAAGCGCGGCTGCGCACGGAGCGCCCCGATCTCGTTCGGGAGTACGAGCGGGAGGCTGCCGATGCAGACGCACTACGCTGCGCGCTCACGACTGGGCCGTTCCCAGGAATGGGGACCGGCGATCCGGACTTGTACAAGGCGTTCTGCTGGCGATTTTGGAGCCTCGTGTCTCCGAGTGGTGGCCGCATTGGTGTCGTGCTGCCGCGGTCCGCGCTTGCGGCCAAGGGGTCAACGGAGTTCCGACACGAGATCTTCGCGCACGCGGACGGCGTCGACGTCACGACGTTGTTGAACAACAAGCAGTGGTTTTTTGAAGACGTGCATCCCCAATACACGATCGGACTCGTCGCCATCGTTCGGAAAGAGTCGGCCAAGACACCGGTCTCCCTTCGTGGCCCCTACCCGAGCCGCGAACGGTACGACGGCGGCATCGTTCGCGAACCGACCGTGTTCTACGGCGAGGAGATCCAGAGCTGGAATGACAGCTCGTCGCTGCCGCTGCTGCCGACCGACGAATCGGCCGACGTGTTCGCACAGCTCCGCAAGTCACCGCGCCTGGACTACGACGATGGGAAGTCGTGGCGTGCCCGACCGCACACGGAGCTTCACGCGACGAACGAGAAGGTGTTTCCGAAGACGCATCGTCGAGTGGGCATGCCGCTGATGCGCTTCGTGGAGGAACCGAACGCCGACTGGTGGCCGGTGTTCAAGGGTGAGTCGTTCGACATTTGGGTGCCGGACACCGGGACGTACTACGCGTGGGCCGACGCTCGCAACGACGTGCTGCCCTACCTCCAAGAGAAGCGGCTCACTGCTGGTTCTCGGGAGAACTCCCCGTTCGCGGAATTCGATCCGCAGACGTTGAAGGACCCACGAACGCTCGCGTGCTATCGGCCGCGCATCGCGTTCCGTGACGTCGCACGGGCGACTGACACGCGAACACTTCGCGCGGCACTCGTTCCTCCCGAGGTTTTCATTACCAACAAGGGGCCGTACCTGCTCTGGCCGAGGGGCTCGAGACAAGACGAGTCCTATTTGCTCGGCGTCCTGTCGTCGGTTCCGCTCGACTGGTATGCGAGGCGATTCGTCGAGGTCAGCGTCAACTTCTTCATCTTCAATCCGTTCCCGATCCCGCGCCCGTCGAAAGAAAGCGTGTTGCGCAAGCGCGTGATCGAACTCGCCGGCCGCCTCGCGTCCCCGGACAAGCGATTTGCGACCTGGGCCAAGGAGGTCGGCGTCGCTTGTGGCCCCCTCGACGACGCCGAAAAGGACGACAAGATCCACGAGCTCGACGCCGTCGTCGCGCACCTTTACGGGCTCTCGGAAAAGCAACTGAGGCACGTGTTCGAGACGTTCCACGAAGGATGGGATTTCGAGGAGCGGTTGCGCGCGACGTTGAAGCACTTCACGGGGTGGCGGAAGCGCAGCAGTTGAATTGGTCCGCGAGCTGCGCGCGCTTCGCGGCGAGGAATCGAGTCGACTAGACAGGGCCGAATGATCCGAATCGACGTCAACGCAAGTCTGTTCCGCTGGGCGCGTGATCGCGCAAGCCTGACCGTTGCCGATCTTGCTTCGCGCTTCCCTCACGTCGCCGAATGGGAGAGCGGCAACGAACGGCCGACGATGAAGCAGCTCGAGAGGTTCGCGAAGGCGACGTACACGCCGATCGGGTTCTTCTTTCTCGAACGGCCTCCGGTCGAGAGTGTGCCGATCCCCGACTACCGCAAGATGCCGAAGGCAGGGACGCGACTTCCAAGCCCGCACTTGCTCGACACGATCTACCTGTGCCAGCAGCGGCAGGAGTGGTATCGAAATCACGCACGATCGAATGGCGAAGGACCGCGCGAGTTCGTTGGGTCGGCGCGGGTCGGAAGCTCCGTGGAAGGGGTCGCCGCGAGCATGCGACAGGCGCTCGGCTTCGACGTGGAAGAGCGTCGCACGATGCCGTCGTGGGCCGAGGCGCTGCGCCAATTCATCGAACAGGCGGACGCGCTCGGCATCCTCGTGATGTGCAGCGGTGTTGTCGGGAACAACAACAGTCGACCGCTCGATCCGAAGGAGTTTCGCGGCTTCGCGCTGGCCGACGCCATCGCTCCGCTCGTCTTCGTCAACGGTGCCGACACGAAGTCGGCTCAAATGTTCACCATCGCCCACGAGCTTGCGCACGTCTGGCTCGGCGCATCGGCGCTATCGAACGCGCAGCCGACTCCCGTGATGGAAACGCAGTCGACTTTGGTGGGCGCAGATCCACACTCGAGCGAGGAGACGGAGCGCTGGTGCAATCGCGTCGCCGCGGAACTACTCGTGCCGCTCGACGTGATTCGTGACGAGTGTCGACCTGATGCAGACTTGCGGGCCGAGCTCGATCGACTCGCGCGTCGATTCAAGGTGAGCACGCTCGTCGTCCTCCGCCGCATGCATGACGCCGGTGCAATGACGCGCGACGAGTTTTGGCAAGCGTACGAGCAGGAACTCGAACGCCTGCTGTCGTTGCCGCGAGGAAGCGGCGGCAACTTCTACTCGACCGTCGGAGCGCGCGCTGGAAAGTCGTTCACGCGCGCCCTGATCGGCAGCGCGCTCGAGGGTCAGACCTCGTTCACGGACGCGATGCGGATGCTGGGGATCTCAAAGATGTCGACATTCGACGATCTCGGACGGAGCTTCGGGGTCATCGCGTGACGACGACGTACCTGCTCGACGCCGACGTCTTCATCAGTGCGAAGCGATTGCACTACGGATTCGATTTCTGTCCGGCGTTCTGGCAGTGGCTGATCGCGAAGAACCGAGATCGTCGAGTGTTCAGCATCGAGCGCGTTGGGAGTGAATTGACCGGCGGCGGCGACGAGTTGTCCGAGTGGGCGAAGGAGCGTGGGAAGCACTTCTTCCTGCCTGCTCCGACCACGATCACGCCCGCGCTCACGAGTGTGAGCGACTGGGTCACCGCACAAACTCGATTCACGCCTGCCGCGACCAACATCTTCTTCTCCGCCGCCGACTACCTACTCGTCGCTCACGCGTTGGCCGAGACGAGCGTCGTCGTGACTCGCGAGACTCCGCAGCCTCAAGCTCAGAAGGTAAAGATCCCCGACGTCTGCATCGGCCTCGGGATTCGATGGCTGAATCCATTCGAGATGCTGCGGCACGAGCGTGCTCACTTCGTCCTCGGGGCACCGCGATGAATCCCGATTGCGGTGAATCCCGGTCCGAGCGACCCGTCTTCATCGACAACCGAGACGACAACACGCTCGCGCGCGCCATCAACGAACACTTGTCAGCGCTTCGCGCCAACGGCCAGACGATTACCGAGCTCTGCGTCGCGAGCTGCTACTTCAACCCGCAGGGACTCGAGTTAATCGCGCGTGAAGTGCGACACGTGCCGAAGATCCGGCTTCTGCTCGGAGCGGAACCGACTCCGGAAGCGCGTGTGCCACGACGAATGCCGGGTGACTGGGAGCCGGCGTTCACGGAACGGCGCGTTGACGAAGCGCTGGCGCAACTCGAGCGCGGACTCCGCGACGATCGAAACCTGTTGCCGTTCGCTCCTGAATCGGATCGCGCGATCCGCAATCTGCTCGAGTTCCTTCGCTCGGGACGAATCGAGGTCCGGCGCTACGAGCGGCATTTTCTGCATGCGAAGGCGTTCGTGTTCCGCGGCGCCGAGCGTGGTGTCCTCGCGGGGTCGGCAAACCTCACGCGCGCTGGATTGCAGACCAATCTCGAGCTCGTGCTGGGCCATCACGACGATCCGTTGGTCGCGCGCGTCGAAGAGTGGTTCGAGTCGCTCTGGAACGACGCCGTTCCCTTCGATCTCGCGGCGATCTATGCCGAGCTGCTCGTCGAGATTCCGCCCTACCTCGTCTACCTGAAGATCCTCTGGCATCTGTATCACGGAGAGTTGGAAGAAGAGGCGAGCGAAACGGAATCGGGGAGGATCCCGATCACCGCGTTCCAGCAGCACGGGGTGTGGCGTGCTCGGAAGATCCTGGCGAAGTTCGGGGGCGTGATGGTGGCCGATGGCGTCGGCCTCGGGAAGACGTTCACCGCCGGCGAGATCATCCGGGACTATCGCGAGCGACGTCAGCGCGTGCTGCTCATCTGTCCCGCGAGCCTGCGCGACACGACGTGGAAGAAGTTCCTGCATGCGTTTCAGCTCCTGGCCGAGTGCGTGTCCTACGAGGAGCTGGCGAACGACCCTCAATTGGGCGGTGACTTCAAGCACCTCGAGAGCCCACTCGACGACTACCAGCTCGTCGTCGTCGACGAGGCGCACAACTACCGCAATCCCGACGCGCAGAAGCGCGCCGTGATCCTTCGCCGGCTACTCGCCGGCAAGCGCCGCGACTTGCTGCTGCTGACGGCGACGCCGGTGAACAACTCACTCTGGGATCTCTTTCACCTCCTGCACTTCTTCATGAAGCAGGATGCGTGGCTCGCTGATCGCGGTGTCTTGTCGATTCGTGAGCGATTCGAGCTCGCGATGCGGACCGATCCTCTGAACCTCAGCCCCGACTTGCTCTACCCGATCATCGACGCCACGACGGTCAAGCGGACTCGACGGTTCATCAAGAAGCACTACTCGACGGACCTGATCCGCGCGCCGGACGGCGCGATGGTGCCGATCCACTTCCCGAAGCCGATCCCTCGATCGATCGGCTACGACCTCGATGCGGTGCTCCCCGGGTTCTTCGCGCGCCTCCAGGACATCCTGATGCCGCCGAGCGGCAACCCGCTCTTGCGCCTCGCGCGCTACCAACCCGAGCAGTACCCGCGCGGGGGAAGGCGCGCGGCGATCGATTCTGCGCTCGTCGGTCTCTTGCGGTCGGCGCTTCTCAAGCGATTCGAGTCGTCGGCGCAGGCGTTTCGAAGCACGCTCGCTCGCATGATCCGCCAGCACGAGATCTTCCTCGTCGCGCTCGATCGAGGTCAGGTCGTACGCCGGGAGTTCTTCCGTGAATTGTCGGCAGCGGACGACGAAGAGGCCGATGTCGACGATCTGCTGGACGGCACGGAGCACGTGGATGACGTCGGCGCCTTCGACGTCGCGGCGCTGCGGGCGGACGTTGTCAAGGACCTCGATCTTCTGCGAGAGATGGCGGCCGCAGCGGCGAGCGTGAAGCCGTCGAACGATCCGAAGCTCGCGGCGCTCGTCGAGGAACTCGCCAGGGTTGCGAAAGGAGCGGCGAACGAGGCAATCGACGACGACGACGCGCGTCAGAAGCGAAAAGTGCTGGTGTTCTCGCACTACGAGGACACGATCGACTGGATCGAGGAGCACTTGCTGCCCGTCGTTGCACACGATCCACGGCTCGCGCCGTTTCGCGGTCGAGTCGCTTCGGTAAGCGGGGCGGATCGCCGCTCCGGCATCTCCCGCCAGAAGGCGTTGAACGGGTTCGCGCCGATCTCGACCGGTGCGCTGCCTCCGAACGACGAGGACTGTTTCGACCTGTTGCTGTGCACTGATGTGCTAGCCGAGGGCATGAACCTTCAGCAGTGCCGGAACGTCGTGAACTACGACTTGCCGTGGAATCCCATGCGACTCGTCCAAAGACACGGTCGCGTGGATCGGATCAACAGTCCTCATCGTGAGGTCTACCTGCGCACGTTCTTCCCCGACGCGCAGCTCGACGCGTTGTTGAACCTCGAGTCGCGCGTGCGCCGCAAGCTGGCGCAGGCCGCCGCGTCAGTGGGTGTTGAAGACGCGCCGATCGAACGAGGAGTGACAGGCGACCAGTCCTTCGCCGAGACGCGCGAGGAGATCGAGAGGCTGCATCGTGAAGATGCGTCGATCTACGAAGCTGGGGGGACGGCAGGCGCTGCGCAAACCGGAGAGGAATATCGGCAAGAGCTGCGCAAGGCGATCGAGAAGTACGGCGATGCGATCCGCGACTTGCCGTGGCGAAGCGGCTCCGGAATGCGCAAGGGAGCGAAGTCCGGGCATCTCTTCTGCGCTGCGGTGGGCGATCGGATCTTCTTGCGATTCGTGCCCATCGAAGGGAGTGCCGAGATCACCCGAGAGCTTGGGACGTGTCTCCGACTTCTGGAATGCACCGAGTCAACAGCGCGTGTGATGAGCGATGCGATGGCACGCGCGGCGTTCACGTCGTGGGAGCGCGCGCGCGCAGACATCCTGGGAGCATGGACGTTCGAGACCGATCCGGCGAACCTGCAGCCGAAGATCCGGAAGTTGAATCGAGAGGTCGCGGAGTTCCTGCGCGTGAACCCAGTCGCGGGCATCGATCGCGCGAGGCTCGATCGATGCCTCGATGCAGTCGAGTCACCATGGCCGCGCCGCGAAGAGAACCTGTTGCGCGTAGCATGGGAGCGTGCCTTCGAAAGCAAGGGCGAGAGGGCGCTCCACTTGTTGTCGGTGATCGAGGGAATCGGCGCGGAACCGTTTCATGCGCCGGATCCTCTCCCGCCGATCTCCGCGGAGGAGATCCACTTGATCGCCTGGATGGCGATTGAGGCTGACGGAGCCGGCTCGACCGAGTGACGGGCTTGCGACAGTGGTGCGGCTGACCGACTGCGGTCTTTGACGGAACAGAATTCACCATCGCGACGGTGACGTGACGCACGTCGGTCGAATTACGAGGAGCGAATCAGGCTCCGGGGCACCGGCACCCGCTGCCCGCCAAGAAGTGGTCCAGGCTCGAGGGAGACACATTCGGATCGGTCCCCGCGCCGGCTCCGCACGGCGCTCGAGCCGATGGCAAGACGTCGTGAAGGCGTGAACCCGATCAGTCGAGAACCCTGGCGGGGCGGAGGCCTAGGGTGCCGTTGCGGAACGAGGGGCCGTTCCCGTCGCGGATCGCGGAGCGCGCGCGCGAGGCGGGGCTGTAGAAGCTGCCGCCGTGGATGACGCGGTTCGCGGGGCCCGGCACTCGCAGATCGCGAAGGCCGTCGCCGCTCCGTGGAGTTGCGTACCGGCCGGCGTACACGTCCGCGCACCATTCCCACACGTTGCCGTGCACGTCGAACAAGCCGAACGCGTTCGCTCGAAACCGACCGACCGGAGCGGGACCGGTGAAACCATCGTCGAAGTCGCCGGTCTGACGGCCCCAGTGCGGGACGTGCTTCTCCGCCTTCAGATCGAGCACGTTTGCTGCGCCGAGAAGCGTCGACGCATCCGCACCTGTCCACCACGGTGTGGCGGGAGACACGGCGCCGCCGCGGGCGCCGTACTCCCAGCGCGCTTCCGTCGGCAGCGTCAAGCCGTTCCACGCAAGCCACTCTTCGCAGTCGCCCCACGAAATCGTCTCGAGCGGATGCGTCCAGCCGAGCGCGATCGTGTCGCCCGGGAACGTCCCGCCGTTCTGATTCGCACTCGGCGTCTGGCCGCCCGTGATCCGCTTCCACTGCCCGCGCGTCATCTCGTGCCGGGCGAGAAAGAACGGCGACAGCGTCACCTGCTGCGGTGTCTCGTCGCTCTCCGCGCCCGGATCGAAGTTCGGCCCGTCCTCGTCCTCCTTCTGCGCGCCTTGCCAGAACGTCCCGCCCGGGATCAGCACGAACACGATCCCCGTCCCGTCCTTCATCGCGATCGAGCCGTCGTCCGCGAACGCCGGGATCTCCGACTTCGCGGGGTCCTCGCCCGCCTCGAGGTCGCACGCCGAGCGCAGCTCGTAGAACTCCCACAGCTTCGTCACCGGATTCATTCCGATAGGCACCAAGCCCGTCTGCGGCTTCAGGTCGATCGGCGATTCCTTGTAGAGCGTCGACGCGACGAAGCCGTCCGCCTTCGCGATCGCGGCGCCTGCGTCGTCCCACGTCACCCGCGCGTTCGGATGGTGCAGCGTGAGGTCGCCGATCTTCTTCGCCCACGCGAGGCGCTGCTCGACGCCGTGCTTCGCGCCGGCCTCGAACGTCGCGATGTCGGAGGACAGCTTCGCGAGCGTGTCGTGGAGGAAGCGATCCTCTTCCTTGTCGAAGCGCCACGTCCGGCGACTGTTCAACTCGGCGTCGAGGCTCGCGAGAGCCGATTGGGTGTCGGCGAGCGCCTTCGGCGCGCCGGCGATCGCGTCGACGAGGGATTGGCGGCGTCCCTCGTACTCCTTCTTGTCCGGGTCCGACGCCTTCTCGGTCGCCCGGTCCCGCGTGATCTTCGCGTCCGCATCCAACCCGTTCGCGAACTGCGCGGTCGCCAATGTGTCGAGCGCGTCGGCAAGGTCGTGCGATGCATCGCCGGCTTCGATCTTGGCCACGGCGGCTTGCGCCGCGGCGAGGGCCATCGGCTCCTCGCCGTAGATCCGCACCTGCTCGTCTCGCATCGCGCGCGGCCACGCGAAGTCGAGCAGCTCGTACGCCGACTTCGCAGCGAGTTCGGCAGCAAGCGTGGCCGCTTCGAACTTCGCGGTTCCGGCGCGAATTGCCTGTGCGCGACGTAGGGACGCAAGTTTCGCCTTCAGCGGCGCGCGCTTCGCGAAGTCCGGATGCGTCGTACGGTCGGTCTCGCGCTCTGCGTCCGTCCAGGGGAGCGCGCGTGCTTCGAGATCCGCGAGCGTCTTCACCAGCATCGGCTTCAGGTCTTCGAGTTTCCGCGCATCGTTCGCGAGCCACTGCTCCATCGCCGGAATCTTCTCGGGCCACGCGGGGTAGAGACCCGTCTCCGCCTTCGTCGCGTCCTCGAGCAGCACGACTCCCTTCAGCTGGTCGAACTCCGCTTTGCGGGCCGAGACCTCGTTCGCCCGGGCGGTCTCGGCGTCGCGAGCCTTTCGGGTCTCGTCGTTCGCCAAGCCAAGCGCGACGTTTTTCTTCGCCACTCCGATGAGGCCGCCCGCGATCGCGAGCACCGCCACCAGTGCTGCCGCGGCGAGCCCCTTGTTCCGCACGACCCACTTCTTGGTCTCGGCCCACGCACCGGTCTCGTACGCGGCCACCACCTTGTGCTCGAGGAACGCGCGCAGGTCGCTCGCGAGCTCGACCATCCTCGCGTACCGGTCCTCGATCTTGCGCGCCATCGCCTTGTCGCAGATCGCTTCTAGCTCGGCGGGGACGTCCTTCACCGCCGCGTGCACCGGCGCCGGCGGAGCGTGCATTACCATCTGCACGATCGCACGCCCCGAGGGGCGCTCACCCGGCTCGACGTACGGCATGCGACCCGTGAGCAGGTGGTAGAGGATCGCGCCGACCGCGTAGACGTCGCTCGCCGGACCCACGCGATCGAGGTCGCCCATCGCCTGCTCGGGCGGCATGTAGGCCGGCGTTCCGACCACATCGCCGTCCATCGTGTACACGGGGGAGTCGGGCGTCGCCGCCTTCTCCACGCGCCGCTCGGTTCGCACGCTGGTGCTCGCGTCGGGACGGATGCGGATGTCCTT
>CAZOLL010000048.1:0-14860 GCA_964580365.1 uncultured Phycisphaeraceae bacterium | reverse complement strand
TCGAAGCTGGGGATGTCCGGGATCGGCACGACCGCGGTGTTGCCGGACGCGATCCTCAGGATCTGGGTGAGCGGCCCGCGCTGCGAAGCGACCGGGAGGTCGATGGCGAGCGAGAGCAGGATCACCGAGAACGCCGGGTCGGCGCCCATCGACAGCGTGACGACATCGCCGGGGGAGTAGTAGGTGTTGCCGGTCGCGCCGACCTGAGCCGGCGTCGCACCGAGGGCGAGGCCCGCCATTAGCGAGCTCGGCTGCGAGCCCGCGTAGTTCGAGCCGCTCGGCGAACCAGTGCCGGCCGCGACCGTGGCCGCTCCGACCTTGATGTTGCCGATCACGTCGACGCCGTCGCCACCCGCGCCGCCAGCGCCATTGCCGCCGGTGACCACGGATCCGCCGTCGATGCGGATGTCGGTGCCGGTCGAGTTCACGCGGTTGATCGCGTCACCGCCGAAGTGGAACGTCGAGTGTTCCGGGTGCGCCGAGCCGCCGGTGATCGTCGAGTTCGAGATGCGCGCGAACGTGCCGCCGTTCAGGCGCAGACCATCCTGCGCGGGGAGGCCGAGGACGTCGTCCTCGTTCGCGCCCGTGACGATCGTGTCGACCATGTCGAGCACGTTGTTCGGGCCGCCGAACCACATCGCCTCGTTGCTGAAGCCGTCGCCCGCCGACGGGATCACGCGCGAGTTCTCCATGTGGAGGTAGAACCCGGTCGGTCCGCCGCGCAGGAAGACGCTGCCCTGGATGACGACCCCGCTCACCGTCAACGTGCCCGGTCCGAGCTCGTTGCCGGTCAGCGCGATCGCGCTCTCGGGAAGGTTCCCGACGAGCGTCAGGTTCGAAAGCGTGGAGTCGTAACCGACCCACGGGAGCGTCGGGTGGTAGTCGACGCGCTCCACCTGGACCTGCGAGGCGTCCGTCCCCAACCCGATCACCGAGACGCCTCGGCTGAACTGGAAGGAGGGGTAGGCGCCCGGCTTGACCAGGATGCGGTCGCCCGGCGCGGCGACGACCATCGCTTCGTCGATCGTGAGGTACTGGGACGTACCTCCGGCATCGACGACGAGGTCGGTCGCGCGTGCGTTCGCCGCGAGTGCGACGAAGCAGGATCCGAGGAGGAGCGTTCGACGGTTCATTGGTTTCTCCGGGACGAGATCCGTGGGGATCTCAGAGGGACAGGAACTCGCTGGTCGTCGTCGTGCCGAGCGGCAGCGTGAAGGTGTACGGCGGGAGCTGCGGAGTGAGACCGAGCGCGGCGATCGTGTTCACGCCGGTCGGTTGGATCAGCACGCGGTGGTCGACCGCCGCGATCATCGTCAAGCCGTTCAGGCCCGACGCGACCACGACATTGAACGAAGTGCGACGCGCGCCGAAATCGGCCGGGATCGCGACGAGCGAGCCGGTCGCGTCCTGGAACGCCGCGGGCAGGATCGACGGGAAGCCCGGGATCGCGGGGTTCTGGACGAGGTTCACGGGGGCGGTCTGCATCTGGCCGAGCTCGCCGAACGGCGACACCATCGCACCCGCCATCCCGTTCTCGAACACGTTCCCGACGAACGTCAGGTTGCCGAACATGTTCGCGAACGACGGATCGCGCGGGTTGAACACGCTCGGGTAGATGATCGACTGGTACGGGAACGTCGGGTTCGGCACCACCGCGTGCGGCGAGGTGAACTCGTTCACGGCGACGAGCGCGGGAACGTAGAGCGACTCGATGCCGGGCTCGAGCGGGTTCGGCGCGCCGGGGAAGTGGCTCGTGAAGCTGATCACGCGCGTGCCGTCACGGCTCCACAACGGGCGGTCCATGCCCTTCGTGCTGATGCGGCCGCCGAGCGGCGCGGGCACACCGATCAAACCGAACGGCGTCGGAGCACCGAGCGCGTCGATCGGGGAGTAGAGGATGCAGACGCGCTCGCCACCGTCGGGCGGGAGCGCGACGAACGGCTGGCCGAAGCTGGTCTCGAACGCGACGCGCGCGCCCGACACCGTCGGGATCGAGAACGGCTCGCCCGCCTGATCGGTGACCGGAATCGTTCCCGTCGACGGCGGACCCGCGTTGAAGTGGATCGCGCCGACCGCGGAGCCCTTCACGAAGAAGGTGCCCGGACCCGGCTCGCGCAGCAGGTAGTAGACGAACGCGTCGGTGCCGTCGGACACGACGGCCAGCTCTTCGGTGCCGACCGCCGGAACCCACTTCTTTGCCGGGTTCGACGGCACGGTGCCGAAGTCGGCGCTGTTCGACGCGCCGGTCGAGTCCCACGAGAGCCAGCCCGACGAGTTCGGCGTGGCGCCCGAGTATCCGACCGTGCCGATGACCCAGATGCGGCCCGAAGGACCGACGAACGAGGTCGGGTTGGTCGACGGCGCGCGCGGCGCCGACGAGACGGTCGTGTTGAGCGTCATCTGAGGGGCGCTCGCCGCGATCGACACGATGCCGATGCCCGTGGCCGTCGGGACGTAGAGGTTGTTCAGCGCGGAGTCGAAGCCGATCCGGTTGACGTAGGACGCGGGCGAGCCGGCGATCGTGAGCGTCGGCGGCGTCAGCGGGGTCAGCAGGTTCGGCGTCGCCCACGAGTAGCCGCGCAGCGTGGTGCCGCCGGCGCCGTTGTCCTCGGCGACGAACACGTACTCGAGCGAGTCGACGACGAGCAGGTCGTAGGCGGCGGGGTTGCCGGTCACGACGAGGTTCGAAGTGAGACCGACGCGGCCGTCGATCATGTGAATCGAGCCGTTGCCGACGCCGTTGCCCATCGGAGTCAGGAGCGTGGCCGGCGCGGCGTAGGCGATCGAAGTCTCGAGACCCTGCATGTTGCGCCGGCGGTGCGCCCAACGGGACGGCACGGTGCCGATGGCGGGCCCGATCGGGATCGCGGTGCCCGCGATGGTGGGAGCGAACGCGTAGAGCTGCGAGGAAGCGCCGTTCGTCCCGTAAACGAGGTCGATGCCGAAGATGCCGGAGGGAGGCAACTCCTGAGCGTCGGCAAACGCCGGCGCGAGCGCCAAAGCCAAGGTGAACCACAGCGAGCGGTGAAGCGCGGTCATCGAAAGCATCTCCGAGAGATTTCCTGGGAATCGTCCCGCCGAGTTCGGCGAGGCCGCGCGCCTTGGCAATCGGAGTGCCGCAACTCTGCGCGTGGTGTCGGCAATCTCGCTCGATCGATTCGAGCGCTCATGCGCACGCGATCGCGCGATCGCGCGATCGCGAATCGAACCGTGATCGCGGCGCGGCCGTCGCGCGCGTCGGTCAACCTTCGGTCGCCGTCACCCGATTCGGACCCGAGTTCCGATCCCGCGTCGTCAGTACCCCGCCTTCAGATCGACGACGTTGAGCAACGGCTCGCCGGCGACGAAGCGCCGGAGGTTCTCGCGAAACAGCGTCGCGATGCGCTCGCTCGAGAGGTCGGAGCGCGCGGAAACGTGCGGCGTGATCAGCACGTTCTTCAGCGTCCACAGCTCGTGGTCCTTCGGAAGGGGCTCGGGGTCGGTGACGTCGAGCGCGACGCCGCCGAGCCTCCCCTCCTTCAATGCAGCGACGAGCGCGGCGGTGTCGGCGCTCTTGCCTCGGCCGACGTTGGCGAAGATCGCGCCCCGCTTCAGCGCCTCGAAGAACTTCGCGTCGAACAACGCGGCCGTCTCCGCAGTCAGCGGCAGCGCGCCGACGACGACGTCCGACTCCTTCGCGAGGTCGAGCAGCGCGCCCGGCCCCTCGACGCGGTCGAGGAACGCCGGCGCGTCGGCCGGGTTGCGCTTCGTCGCGACGACTCGCATGCCGAACGCCTTCAACAAGCGCGCGACCTCGGTGCCGATGCCGCCCAGGCCGACGATCAACGCCGTCTTGCCGCGCAGCTCGACCGCGTCGTCGCGGAACGCGCGCGGATCCCAGTTCGATTCCTGCTGGCGCGCGACGGCGGCGGGCAGTTCGCGCGACAGAGCGAGGATCATCGCGACGACGTGCTCCGCCATCGGCGGACCGTGCACGCGCTGCGCGTTCGTGAGCGTGATGCCGCGCGTCGCGAGCGCTTCGATGCCGACGTAGCGATCGACGCCCGCGGAGCCAACCTGGAGCCAGCGCAGGTTCTTGCCCGCGTCGACGATCGCCTTCGAGCACGCGCCGAGCACGGCGTCCGCGTCGGCCGCGAGCTCGGCCGCCTGCGCCGGGTTCGACGCGACGCGCAGCTCGACGCCGGGCGCGACCGCGCGCAGCGCGCGCAGGAACGCGGGATCGTCGTCGAGCACGACCACGGCCTTCGGCTTGGTCCAGCCCAGCGTGTCCTTCGTCGGCGACGGACCGGCGACGAGGCCGAGCTCCGCGATCATCCCGCGCGGCGGCACGAGGCCGGCGAGCTCCGCGTACACGCGGCCGATGTTCTCTTTGCGCGTCGCGGCGCCCACGCCGGTCCACTCGCGGTACCAGTCGAGCGCGGGGTCGTCGAACGACGTCACGATCTCGTCGAGCGGGCGCTCGGCGTCGAGCCCGCCTCTCACGCGCGCGCGCAGTTCCGTGAACCAGCGCCGTTGCGTCGCGAGCAGCGCCTTGTCCGCCTCCGCGCCGTGGCCGGGCGCGATCGCCTTCACCGGCAGCCGCTCGAGGCGCTCGAGCACGCGGATCCAGCTCGCGCTGTCGCCGTCCCCCATGTAGTTGAACGCGCCGTTCACGCAGGCGTCGCCCGTGTACAGGACGCCCGACTTCGGAAGCCACGCGACCGCGTCGCCTTCCGTGTGCGCAGCGCCGAGATGCAGGAGCTCGACCCGCTGCTTGCCGTCGTCGAACACGAGCTTGTCGTCGAACGTCAGCACCGAGTCCTTCCACTCCGCACCTTCGACGATCGCGCGCTCGGCCGCGTCGTTCGAGCGCGCGGCCTCGGCGAAGTCGTTCGCGCTCTTCTCGCGCTGCAGCTCCTGGCAGCGCGTGTTGCAGATCAAGGTGGCGCCGAGCGCGGCGTACACGCCGTTGCCGAACACGTGGTCGCCGTGGTGGTGCGTGTCGAACACGAAGCGGATCGGCTTGTCGGTCACCTTCTTCACTTCGTCGATCACGCGGCGCGCGGCGACCGGCATCGACGCATCGATCACGAGTACGAAGTCGTCGAACACGACGAAGCCGGAGTTGCTGCCGATGAACTGCTCCGCGCTGCCGACCTGGACGAACCACGCGCCGTCGCCGATCGGCGCGGTGCGCACGGGTGCATCGGCCTCGTCGGCCGCGCCGTGATGGACGAGGAGGGTCGAGGCGAGGAGCGCGAGTGCGGTGAGCATCGTTCGATCAGGGTCCGATGGTCTTGGAGTGGTTGTCGATGAGCGTGTTTCCTTCGCCGGTCTCGTCGACGAAGTCGAAGTCGCCGCTCTTCGAAGCACGGTTGCCGGAGAGCACGTTGCCGGTCGTGCCGGTGTCGATCTGCACGCCGACCGTCTCGCTGCGGACGAAGCGGTTCTCGACGTGCGTGCCGTTCGTGCAACAGGGATGGATCTCGAGACCGAGCGCGCAGCGGGTGCCGACGTTGCCGAACGCGAAGGTGTCAGCGGCGAACATTCCGATGGCTGGGTCGTCGACGCCCGTGATCCGGTTGCCGACCACGGCGATCGAGTCGCCGAACACCCTCAGGCCCTGGATCCCGCCGCCGCTCACGCCGTTGTCGATGATCTCGCCGCGGATCGTCGAGGTGACGAAGAAGATTCCGACGTTTCCGGCGCGCGTGACCACGTTGTCCGTGACCGTCGCGCGATCCACCGCGGCGTCGACGCGGATGCCGTCGATCCCGCAGCGGTCGATCCGGTTGCGCGTGATCGCGCACGCCCCGCTGCTGACCAGCACTTCGCTTCCGAGGCAGTTCTTGATTCGGCAGCGGTCGACGAGAACGCCGACGGCGTCGCCGATCCCGATCCCCTGGCCGCCGGGGCCGATCGTGCAGCGTTCGATCGAGCACTCGATGCAGCCGGACAAGAGAACGCACTTCTCGGGTTCGTTGCGCTCGATGCGGAACCCTTTCACTCGGACTCGAGTGCAGTTCGACAGGGTGAGGACGGCATCGGGCACGAGCGCCAGGACTCCTTCGATGACGACGTTGCCGTTCGCGCGCAGCTCGAGGTCGTTCTTGAAGGAGATCGAGACGTTGCCGACGTAGCGGCCGGCGCTCACCACGATGGCGTCGCCGGAGTTCGCGTTCGTCACGGCGTCCTGGATCGTGTCGAACTGCTGCGGCACCTTGAGGACGTCCGCGCGCGCCGCGGCGGCGAGTGCAAGAAAGCCCGCCGAGACAGCGAGTGCACGTGCGTTCATGTGGAGACTCCGAAAGATGCGGCGCCGCCCGTCACGGGCCGACGGTTCCGAACTGGTTGTCGAAGACGTGGTTCACCTGCCCGCTGTCATCGCGCAAGTCGAACTCGCCGCTCTGCTTCGCGGAGTTGCCGCGGACGACGTTCCCCGAAGCGCCGACGTCGAGGCGGATCCCGACCTGCAACGAGGCGCGGATCGTGTTGCCGAGGACGAGCGAGAACTGCACGCTGTCGTCGACGACGATGCCGACGTCGCACTTCTTCACGCGATTGCCGACCACCGCGATCCCGTCGGATTGGACCGCGATCCCGATCTGCTCGCAGCCGGTGATGGAGTTGCCGGTGAACGGGGCGTGGTCGCCGGACGCGACGATCCCCGAGACTCCGCCGGTGACGCGGTTGTCGGCGAAGAGCGCACCGGTCTCGAGGTCCTTGACCAGTACCGCCGCGCCGCCCGAGTCGCGCATCACGTTGCCCGTCGCGACGACGGATTCGACGCCGAAGGCGACTTCGATCCCGTTGCCGGTCGACGCGGAGATCCGGTTGTCGCGAACCTCCGAGGCGCCGTTGTTCACCAGGAGAGCGGTCGCGTTGCCTTTCAGGCGACAGCGTCGGATGATTCCCGAGTTCGCGTCGAACGAGATTCCGATCGTGGCTCCGGAGATCGTGCAGCGATCGATCGTCATGCGCGAACACGTCCCGATCGAGATGCCGAATGCTCCGCCGTCGATGCGACAGCGTTCGGCGCGACAGTCACTCGACGTCGAGAACGCGAGTCCGATACTCCCGGACTTCGCCTTCAAGCGCATTCCGATCACCGAGCAGCGTTGACTCCCGCCGATCCGCAGGACCTCGGTGCCGGCGAGCGGCGTCGGATCCTCGATCGTGACCTTTCCCTTGGCGCGGATGACGACGTCCTGCTTCCCGACCATCTCGCCGGTTTCGGTGTATGTGCCGGCCGCGATGAGGATCGTGTCGCCGCTCTGAACGGCGGTCATCGCCTCCTGGATCGTGGCGAACTGCTGCGGCACCTTGAGGACGTCCGCCGACGCGGCGCCGGATGCGACCAGCACGAACGTGACGACCAATGCGCGAGCGTCGAGGACCATCGGCTGCCTCCTGGAGGGGCGGGCAGCATAGTGCACGCGGGACTTTCGCGGGCCGATCCGCGGGTGCCGCTTCGGTCGGGGTCTCGCGTCAGGGGCCGATGCCGACGGTCCCGAACTTGTTCCCGAGCAGCGTGTTCGCCCCGCCCGACTCATCGCTCAGGTCGAACGAGCCGCTCTGCTTGACGACGTTCCCCGCGATCAGGTTCCCTTCCGCGCCGACGAGGATCTGCACGCCATTCGCGGTGCAGTTCTTGATCGAGTTGCCGACGTGCGTGCCCTCGTCCGAGTTCGCGCCGATCAAGAGGCCAGTGCCGCAGCGGCGGATCTGGTTCCGTGCCGTCTGCATGCCGGGGTTCGCGGCGTGGATGACGATGCCGGTGAGATCGTCGAAGCGATTGTCGATCACCGCGCACGCATCGCCGAAGCCGTCGAGTCCGACCTGACAGTCGCGGACGCGGTTGCCGATGATCGTCAGCACGGTGTCGGCGCTGACGACGAACGCGGTCGCCGCGCCGGAGACCGTGTTGTCCGCGATCACCGCGTTGCATTCGCCGCCCGTGCCGATGCCGCCGCCGCCTTCGCACCGGACCACGTTGTCGCGGATCTCGGCTGCGGGAGACTGGGCGTGGATCCCGAGTTGATCGCTGCCCATGAACTTGCAGCCCACGACACGCACGCCGCCGGCGTTCACGAGTGCTGCCCCGGTGTTGCAATTGGTCGTGTGGCAATTCACGAGGGCCGTTCCCGAGCCCATCCCCGACGCGAATCCGGTCGTCGCGCCATCGACGCGGCAAGCGGTCGCGTCGCAATCCGTGGCGCCGAAAAAGCTCACGCCGTCGCCCGGGCCGTGCACTTGCACGCGCAGTCCGCGCAAGTGGACGCGCGTGCAGTCGAAGACGGCAACGGCGCCGCCGGACACGAGCATCGTCGGTCCGTCGATCACCACCTTGCCCTTCGCGCGCACCGTGAGGTCGGTCTTGAGGCTGATGGCGAACGGGTCGTAGGTGCCGGGCGAGATCAGGATCTCGTCGCCGGGCGCCGCCGCGGTGATCGCGTCGGGGATCGTCTCGAACTGCTGCGGGACCTTGAGGACGTCGGCGGACGCGGGACGTGCCGAGAACGCGAGGACGCAGCACGAGAACGCGACGGACACGAGGCGAGAACTCATCGGACTCCTCCCAACGGGTCCGAGAGCATAGTCGGCGGGAGTCCGCGCGGCGCGCGCGTCAGGGGCCGACGTTGCCGAACGAGTTGTCGATGTACGAGTTGCTCGAGGCGTTCGGATCGAGCAGGTCGAAGCCGCCGGACTTCTTCACGACGTTCCGGATGAAGAGGTGTTCGACCGCACCGAGTTCGATCTCGATTCCGTTGCCGGTGCACTTGGTGATCCGGTTCGAGTCGTGCACGCAGCCTTGGGACGTGCTGTTCACGAGCATTCCGGTGCCGCATTTCTTCACGCGGTTCCTGAACGTCGTCGCGGCGGAGCTGAGAACGTCGATGCCGCGCGACGTCGCGTTCTGGATCGAGTTGTTCTCGATCATCACGGACACGTTGTCGCCGTCGATGCCGATGGCGACGTTCTTGATGCGGTTGCCGGAGATCGGCCCGATGAGGTCTCCGCCGACGCCGATCGCGACCTCCTCGACGCCGTCGAAGGTGTTGTCGGTGATGACCGCGTGCTCTGCGCTGGGCGTGGCGAGCGCGTCGTCGCCGCAGTCGACGATCCGGTTGCCGCGAATTTCGGCGGTGTCGAGGCCGATGACGATGCCGTCGCCTTGCGCGCGGATCACGGAGCAGTCGACGATCGCGGCGCTGGCGCCGGTGACGTCGAAGCCGACCGACGTCGGCTCGGTCGACGAGCAGCGCCGGAACTCGACTTCGTCCGCGAGCACCACGGAGAAGCCCGTGTCGCCGCCGTCGACGCGGCAGCGGTCGAACAGCGAGTGCGTCGTGTTCGACAGGGAGACGCCGACGGCGCCGTCGGGCGGCTCGATGCGGAAGTTCCGCATCACGACGCCCGTGCAGTTGAACACGGCGAACGTCGCGACCGGCGGAGCGAACGACGGGACGCCGATGACGCGGACCTTCCCGCTGCCGCGAATGGTGATGTCGTTCTTGCCGTTGATCCCCACGTTCTCGTTGTAGGTGCCGTCGTCGACGACGACTTCGTCGCCCGCGCCGGCCGACGTCACGGCTTCCTGGATCGTGTCGAACTGCTGCGGGACTTTCAGGACGCCCGCCTTCGCGACGGACGCGAGCGACGCGATCGAGATCGACGCGAGCACGGGGAGGACGGCGAGATGCAGACGGATCATGATCGACCTCGATGCTGTCGGGTCACGGCCCGATTGAAGTGAACGAATTGCCGATGAATGAATTCGCGGCGCCCGACTCGTCGAACAGATCGAAGCCGCCGGACTTCCGGACCACGTTGCGCGTGAACAGGTTGCCTTCCGCCCCGGCCTCCAGGCGGATGCCGTTCGCGGTGCTCTTCTGGATCGCGTTTGCGATGTGGATGCTGTCGTTCTGGCCGCCGCCGAGTTCGATGCCGGTTTCGCAACGCTTCATGCGATTGCGTGCGGTCGAGAGCGCGCCCGTGGACGTCTTGACGCCGGGACCCGCCACCTTCTGCATCACGTTGTCCTGGATCAGGTAGGCGCTCTGGTTCGTTTCGACGCCGAGGCCCACGTTCTTGATGCGGTTGCCGACGACGAGCACGGTGGCCGATGAGCCGCCTGCGATCGCGACCTCGACCGCGCCGTCGATGCGGTTGTCCGCGACCAGCGCGCCGGTCGATTCGGCGACCCCGATCGCGTCGTCGCCGATCTGATTCAGCCGGTTCCTCGTGACTTCGGTTGACGGCGACGACGCACGAATGCCGTCGCTCGTCGTCTGGTTCACCCGGCAGCCGGTGACGACGACGCGATCAGCGCCGCTCAACGAGATCCCGATCAGCGCCGAGCCGTTCACGGTGCACCGCGAAGCGACGATGCTCGTCGTCAGGTCGGCGACGATCCCGCTGCTGCCACCGTCGACGCGGCAGCGGTCGATGACGTACCCGCCTCCCCCGATGATCGAGAAGCCGTTCGTGCCGTCGATCGGCTCGAGCCGGAGTCCCCGGAACGTGAGGTTGGTGCAGTTGTTGACGAAGATCATCCCGCTCACCGTCGGTGCACCGATGAGCCGCACCTTCCCCTTCGCGCGCACCGTCACGTCGGTCTTGCCGTCGAAGAAGGTGTTGCCGGTGTAGGTGCCCTTAGAGATCACGATCTCGTCACCGGCGCCGACGACGAACGCCGCGTCGTTCAGCGTCGCGAACTGCTGAGGAACCTTCAGCGTGCTGCCGTGCGCGACGGCGGCGGACGCGAGGAGGACGGCGGCGAAGGCGGCGTTCGTGCGGATCATGAAACACCTCCGGACACTCGGGCGCGCCGCGGCCGGCGCGGCGACGCGCGAGCGCGGAGCATATCTCTCGAGGCGACGGAGCCGGTCCGATCCGACAGCGCCGTCGGTTTTTTTCCCGCGCGTCAGGGCGCGATGGAGCCGAAGCGGTTCTCGAAGAAGTCGTTGGTGCCGCCGCTGTCGTCCTGAAGGTCGAACGTCGCGCTCTTCTTCACGATGTTCTTCGTGATGGCGTTCTGCACCGCGCCGGGCCCGAGAAGGATCCCGACCACGGTCGATCGCGTCACGACGTTGCCGACGTGGAGGCCGTTGCTCGAGAGGTCGCCGATGAAGATTCCGGTGCCGCACTTCGTCACGCGGTTGCCGAACGTCGCCGTGTTCGACTCGCGGACGGCGATCCCATACTCGAAGCACTCCTTGATCTCGTTGTCGAGCACGGTGATGTGGTCTCCGAACCCGGAGTAGCCGTCGCGCGCGTCGATCACGTGGTTGCCCGCGATCGTGCCGCCCGTGAGCGGGTCATCGAAGGCGATACCGACCTCGCCGACTTCGCGCACGAGGTTGTCGTTCACCATTGCGAGCCTGGCGGTCGAGCCGACTCCGATCCCGTTTCCGACGGCGTCCGACACCTTGTTGTTCGTGATCTCGACGGCGACCACGTTCGCGAGGATGCCGTCGAAGTCGACCTGCTTGATCGTGCACCTCCGGACCGTCGCGGCCGAGCCGTTCAGGACGATCCCCGCCTGAGAGCCCTTGACCGCGCACCGATCGATGACCAGCCCGTCGAACAGGGCCGCAGTGATGCCGACGTCGCCGCCGATCACTTCGCAGTCGCGCACGGCGCAGTCGCTGCTGTCGATCACCTGGATGCCGAAGAAGCCCGGCGACGGCTTCAGCCGGAAACCCTGCACCTGCGTCAGGTCCGCGTTGGAGATGAGGATCAGCCCCGACGAGACGAGCGGCGTGGGCGAGACGATCGTCACCTTCCCCTTCGCTTCCAGCGACAACCCGTTGATCGAGTCGATCACCACCTGTTCGGAGTAGGTGCCCGCGGAAACGATGATCCGGTCGCCGGTCGCGGCCGAGGAGATCGCGGCCGAGATCGTGTCGAACTGCTGCGGCACCTTCAGCACGTCCGCCGCGGCGAACGGTCCGGGCCCGACGACGAGGAAGGCGACAGCGAACGCGAGACGTGAACACGAGGTCATGGGAGGTTTCCCGTGCAGGGCCGAGGACGACGCGCGACATTACAATCCGAGCTTCTCTCGGAGCCCGCCTTTGACCCGCATCCCGGCCCGCGCCGCGCTCGTCGGCGCGCTCTCGCTCCTCGCGCTCGCGCCGCGCGCGCGCGCCGAGACGCTCGCGGAGCGCGTGAACGCCGCGATCGACAAGGGCATCGCGTGGCTGCGCGGGGAGCAGAACGCCGACGGCTCGTTCAAGAGCGAACACAACGAGCGCTGGCCCGGCGGCCCGACCGCGCTCGCCCTCTACACGCTGGTGAAGTCCGGCGTCGCGAACGACGACCCGGCGGTCGTGAACGCGATCACGCACCTGAAATACCTGCAGTGGACACGCACCTACTCGACCGGCGTCACGATCCTCGCGCTCGATGCATTGAAGGAGAAGCAGCACGACCCGTGGATCCGCTCCGGCGCGAAGTGGCTCGAAGACCACGTGAACCCGATCTCGCACACGTGGGGCTACCCCGACGGCGACCCCGACCTGTCGAACTCGCAGTATGCGGCGCTCGGCCTCTGGATCGCGGCGAAGCACGGGTACAAGTCGAAGCCGGACACATGGACGCTGCTCGTGAAGCAGCTCTTGCGCTTCCACTTCAACGACGACGGCGGGTTCGGCTACCGGCCCGGCAACGAGTCGACCGGCAGCATGACGACCGCGGGCATCGCGGTGCTCTCGATCGCGCGCGAGCAGCTCGAAGGGGACGGCCGCTTCCGCCGCGACGTCGCGTCGATCGACGACGCGCTGAAGAAGGCGTGGGGTTGGATGGACCGGCGCTTCGCGGTCGAGGGCAACCCGCAGGGCGGCAAGGTGCTCACGCGCAACTGGCACCAGTACTACCTCTACGGACTCGAACGCGCGGCCGCGCTCGGCGACAAGAAGGAGATCGGCGGGACCGACTGGTACAAGACCGGCGCCGAGTTCCTCGTCCCGTCGCAGGAGGCGGGCGGCAAGTGGGGAAAGATCGACGAGAGCTGCTTCGCGTTGCTCTTCCTCCGGAAGGCGACGTTTTCCGGGCTCGACAAGCACGATTCGGAAGACGGCGCGGGCGGCGGGCTCGACGACGAAGCCGCGCCGGCGATCGAGAAACCGAAGGACGACGTCGGCTTCGTGCGGCGCTGGCTCGTGAACGGGCCGCTGGACGACCCGAAGGACACGCTGCTCGACGCCGACCTGTTCGACGTCGAGAAGGCGACGCCGACGCGCAAGTCGACGCTGCAGGGCAAACCGTGGAAGACGTACGCGAGCCCGTGCGGCGTCATCGACTTCGACGCGGCGGTCGGCACGCCGGGCGACCACTGCATCTTCCACGCGTTCACGTGGTTGATCGCGAAGAGCGAGTGCGACGCGGTGATCTGGCTCGGCCACGACGACGGCGGTCGTCTGTTCCTCGACGGCAAGGAGGTGCACTCGAAGCGCTTTCTCGAGGGCGCGGAAGCCGACCGATACAAGGTGCCGGTGCTCCTCACGGCGGGTCCGCATCGCCTGCTCGCGCGCGTGTGGGATTCCGGCGGACTGTCGACGCTCGTCCTGCGCGTCGCGGCCCAGAACGGCGAGCCGATCCCGGACCTGTACCCGTCGTTGTCGCCGGAGCTCGACGACGTGGCGGAGACGGCGCGGGCGCAGCCCGACTTCTTCTCGCTCGCCGAGCTGCGCGAATTCCTGCCGCAGGACCAGCGGCTCACGCTCGAGTTCAAGAACGCCCCGGACATGGAGCGGGTCTGCGTCCGCCACGCGCGCTCCGACACGCCGCTGTTCATCGAGTCGACGCAGCAACTCTCGGGTTACGGGCCGAACCCGGGCGCGCGCGGCGTGCTGAAGGTGCACTGCGCGGGCGTTTCGTACCCCGCGCAAGTGATCCGCCGCGTGAAGCTGCCGCCCGGCAAGTCGAGCTTCCGCGTGCGCGCTTCGGGCGAGGCGGTCGCGGCGTTGAAGATGGCGGACTTCCGGCTGCGCATGCTCGTGTTCGACGGCACGGAGCACGTGCTCGTCGACGAGGTCGTCGGCAACGACGAGCAACGCTCCGAGAAGAACTGGCGCACGTTCGAAGCTGACGTGTCCCGCTTCGGCGGGCAGGACGTGCTGATGATCGTCGAGTGCGGCTCCGGCGGCGTGCTGCCGTGGAACTTCGAGCACGCATACCTCGACGAGGCATCGGTGGTGCATTGATGGCGACCGCGCGAATCCTGCCGATCATCGTCTGCGTCATCGCGCTCGCCGCGCTGTGGACGATCGCCCTCGCGCTGTGGGGCTCGCTGCCCGAGACGATCCCGCTCCACTTCGATCTCGCCGGGAAGCCCGATCGCTTCGGTCCCTCGTCCTGGGGCAACTGGCTGCTCGTGCCGATCGTCTTCACGGCGCTCACGGCGCTTCTCGCCGGGCTGTCGCTCGGGCTGGAGCGCCTGGCGCGTTCGTATCCGGAATGGATCAACGTCCCGCAAAAGGCGCGCTTCCTCGCGCTCGACGCCGACACCCGCGCGCGGATCGTGCGACCGATCGCATCGTTGCTCCTGATCGTGCCGGCGCTGCTCGACCTGCTCGGGATGTACCTGCTTGCCGGGAGCGCCGCGGTCGCGGAAGGGCGTTGGAACCGACTGCCGTGGGCGCCGCTCGTCGCCGTCATCGCCGCGGTGCTCGCGACCACGCTGGTCGCCGCGCTCGGCGCGCGGCGCGCGATCCGCGAAGCGGCCGCGGCTCCGCGCGCGCGCTGATCGCCGCGCCTCCCTAGCATGGCGCGCCGCCGCCCGGTCGAGGTCGTCGCCATGCAAGAACCCGTGAGGTCCCGCCGCTCGTTCCTCGCCGCGCTCTCGGCCGCCTCCGCGGCCGCGCCCTGGGGGCGT
>CAZOLL010000047.1:0-15175 GCA_964580365.1 uncultured Phycisphaeraceae bacterium | reverse complement strand
CCCGGGCTGCCCGCGTCGCTGCCCGCGAGCAGCACGACCCCCGCGTCGGCGAGGCGCTTCAAGCGCGCGCGCGCCGCCGCGTGGCCGGCGCGGAAGAACGCCGCCGACTCGGAATCGCGGAGGCGCGCGCAGCGGGCTTCGTCCGCGAACGCAAGAGGGACGCGCGGGTCGACGCCGTCGGCGACGAGCGGGACGTCGAACCACGCGGGCTCGTCGGCGGGTGAAAACGTGGCCGCGGCGACGGCGAGCGTCGGCATCACGCGCACGCCGCGCTCGCGCGCGAGCGCCACCCACGCGTCGTCGATCTCTCCCGCGAACGGGAGGTGCGCCAGCGCGTCCGCGCCGGCCTCGATCGCGGTGCGCGCGCGCTCGGCGTCGACCGCATGCACCACCACCTTCAGCTTGCGCTCGTGCGCCGCGGCGATCGCGGCGCGCAGCGCGTCCGCGTCGAGCGTCGGGAACGAGCCGAAGTCGCCCCACCGGCCGCCGTCGAAGACGAGCTTCACGACGTCGGGCGAGCGCTTCGCGAGGTCTTCGACCTGCAGCACCGCGGCCGCCGCGTCGGCAGCGACGCGACCGGGGAATCCTCCCTCGGTGCCGTGTCCGCCGGGCGCCGTGATGGCAAGGCCCGCGAGGAATAGACGGGGCAGCGCCGCGCCACCGTCGCGCTCCCGCGCGCGCAGTGGGAACAGCGTGGTCTCGCGTCCGTTCAGATCGAGGAGCGTGGTCACGCCGGATGCGAGCGCGGCGCGGGCGTTCAGGTCAGGGTCGCCCGCGATCGGCACGTCGAACGGCAGTGCGGAGCCTTCGAGGTGGACGTGGAGGTCGGAGAGCCCCGGCAGGAGCGTGCGCCCGCGGCCTTCGACGACGCGGGCTCCCGCGGGGATCGGCACCTCGGCGGCCGGGCCGACGACGTCGACGAACGGGCCGCGCAGGACCACCGTCGCGTCCTCCACGACGTGATCCGGCGCGTCGCCGATGAACACCCGGACGTGCGGGATCGCCGTGACGCGCTCGGGAGGCGCGGCGAGCGACGCCGCGCACAGCACGGCGACGGTCGCGCAGGCGGCGGTCGTTCGGATCACGCGCGAGACGCTACGGCATCGAGCACCGTCGCTACAATCCGCCGCCTTCTCCGGGAGCGCGTGAACGATGAACAAGCTGGTCGCGTCGCCGATGGAGGCGATCTCCGACATCAAGGACGGGGCGTCGCTCCTCGTCGGCGGCTTCGGGCTGTGCGGCATCCCTGAGAACCTGATCGCGGCGCTGCGGCAAAGCGGCGTGAAGGGCCTGACCGTCTACTCGAACAACGCCGGCGTGGACGAGTTCGGGCTCGGGCTGCTGCTGCAGACCCGCCAGATCAAGAAGATGGTCTCGACCTACGTCGGCGAGAACAAGACCTTCGAGCAGCAGTTCCTCGACGGCTCGCTCGAGGTCGAGCTGGTTCCTCAGGGCACGTTCGCGGAGCGGCTGCGCGCGGGCGGCGCGGGCATCCCCGCGTTCTTCACCGCGACCGGCGTCGGGACGATCGTCGCCGAGGGGAAGGACACCCGCGTGTTCGAAGGGCGCGAGTACGTGATGGAACGCGGCATCCGCGGCGACTTCGCGCTCGTCAAGGCGTGGCGCGCCGACGCGCACGGCAACCTCGTCTTCAGGAAGACCGCCCGCAACTTCAACCCGATGATGGCGACCGCCGCAAAGGTGACGATCGCGGAGGTCGAGGAGCTCGTGCCGGTCGGTTCGATCGATCCCGACCAGGTCCACACTCCCGGCATCTTCGTGCAGCGCGTCGTCGTCGGCGCGCGATTCGAGAAGCGCATCGAGCAGCGCACCACGCGACCCGCCTGAACGCGGCTCGCGAAGAACGAACTCCGGAGTCCGACGAGTGCCCCTCACCCGCGACCAGATCGTGAAGCGAGCCGCGCAGGAGCTGCGCGACGGCTACTACGTGAACCTCGGCATCGGCATCCCGACGTTGGTGGCGAACTTCATCCCCGCGGGAATGGACATCGTCTTGCAGTCCGAGAACGGCCTGCTCGGCATCGGCCCGTTCCCGCGCGAATCCGAGGTCGACGCCGATCTCATCAACGCCGGCAAGCAGACGGTCACGGCGTTGCCCGGCGCGTCGTTCTTCTCGTCGGCCGATTCCTTCGCGATGATCCGCGGAGGCCACGTCGACCTCACCATTCTCGGCGCGATGCAGGTCTCGCAGGACGGCGACCTCGCTAATTGGATGATCCCCGGGAAGATGGTGAAGGGCATGGGCGGCGCGATGGACCTCGTCGCCGGAGTGCGGCGCGTCGTCGTGACGATGGAGCACACGGCGAAGGGAGAGCCGAAGCTCTTGAAGCGCTGCACGCTGCCGCTCACCGGACGCGGCGTCGTGCATCGCGTGATCACCGACCTCTGCGTGCTCGACGTCCGCCCGGGGAAGCCGCTGCTGCTCGTCGAGATCGCGCCCGGGGTCGGCGTGGAGGAAGTTCGCCGACTGACCCAGGCCGAGGTCGCGGTCGAGGGCGCGCCGCGGAGCATCTCGGTGTGATTCGCGAGGAGAAGACCGCGCTCATCCTCGTCGGCGGCTGCGCGCTCGCGGCAGTCCTCCTGTATCTCACGGTGCTGCGGCCCGCGCTCGAGAAGGCGACCCGTCCGTCCGAGCCGTCCGCCGCCGCGTCGGGCCCCGCGGGCGGGCCCGGCGGCACCGGCGGCACCGGCGGCACCGGTTCGCCCGCCTCCCCCCCGGACACGCGGCCCCGTTCGGTGCGGCGCATGGTGAGCGCGACCGCGTGGGTCCGCGACGCGGAAACCGGCGCGCCGCTCTCCGCGGCGAAGCCGATCGCTCTCGGCGTCGCCGACATCGCCGAGCCGGCGGTGCGCGTCGACGACGCGGGCGCCGCGACGATCGACTACCTGCCGCCCGAGACGCCGTTCGGCGTGCGCTTCGAGCACGACGGCTATCGGCCGGTCGAGCGCTCCGGACTGCGTGCGAAGTCGTCGCAGATCGTCGACCTCGGGCTCGTCCTCTTGCGGCCGAACCGCGTCGCCGGCGGGCGCGTGCTCGACCTCGCCGGCAAGCCGATCGCCGGCGCGACCGTCTCCCTGCATCGACGCGCGCCGCTCACGGCCGACCTCTCCGACGCCGATCGCGCTGCGACGTTGGCCGGCGCGCTGTTCGACGCGCCGGTCGCGTCGGACCGCACTGCGGACGACGGGACGTTTTCGATCGGCGAGCTGGACCCCGGCCTCTACTGCGCGTCGATCGCCGCACCCGGCTTCACCGGCGCGGCGTTGCCGGCGCTCGACCTCCGTCGGGGCGACGAGACCGTCACCGTGCGGCTCGCGCCCGGCGTCCACGCCGCGGGACGCGTGCGCATCGCGGATCGCGGCACCGCAGGACCGGGACGGTTGCTGGCGATCGCGGCGGACGCCTGCCGGGTCGCACCGGTCGCGGTCGCAAGCGCCGCGGTCGACGGGGGCGGCCGCTTCGAGCTCGCGTCCGTCCTTCCCGCCGAACACTGGCTGTTCCTCGCCGCGGAAGGCGCCGGAACACGTCCGGTCGGGCCGCTCACCATCGCGGCCGACTCGGTGCTCGATCCTTCGTTCGCACCGTCGGCGACACTTTCGGTCGCCGTCGTCGACGCGGCGCGCGCGCCGGTCGCGGGCGCCGCGGTTCGGATCGAGTCGGGCACGCCGGGCGCCCGCGAAGTCGTCGCGACGACCGATGCGCGCGGCATCGCACGGGTCGAGATCGACCGCGGCCCCGCCGACCTCGTGGTGGAGGCCGAGGGGTTCGCCGCCTCGCGGCAAGTCGTCGGGATCGAGGCGCTCGCCTCCGAACAACGCGTCCGGCTCGAGTCCGGTCGCGCACTCCAGGGTGTGGTGCGCGACGCGTCCGGCGCTCCGCTGCTCGGCGCCGTCGTCACGGTTCGGCCGAGCGGGCCGCGAGCGGTCACCGACCGGTTCGGAGCGTTCCGCCTCGAGCACGCCGCGCCCTCGGGAGTCCGCCTGCACGCGGAGGCGATCGGGTTCGTTCCGAAGGACATGGATCTCGACGACGCCGCGGCGCCGCTCGAGATCGCTCTCACGAAGGGCGGCACGCTCGACGTGCTCGTCCGCGGCAAGAACGGCGCGCCGCTCGAAGGCGCCGCCGTCGTGGCGCTCATCGAGACCAAGGACGGAGTCGAGCTCGCGGCGACCACGCGCTCCGACGCGACGGGCGCCGCGTCGTTCGCCTGCCTCGACCCCGCGCAGCGCTTCGTGCTCCTCGCGTCGACCGCGGACGACGCACCGCTTCGGAGCCAGCCGATCGCGCTCGCCGCAGACCGCTCCGACGTGCGCGCGGGCCTCTCGTTCCTCCAGGGCGGGACGATCGCGGGCGCCGTGCTCGACGATTCCGATCGCCCGCTCGCGGGCGTCCTCGTCCGCGCCGTGCCGGTCTCCACCGATCGCGTCGACCGACTCCTCGTCCAGAACGCGGGAGCGATCGCGCTCACGGGAGCGGACGGGCTGTTCCGCATCGAGCGCCTCCCGCCGGGCCAGTACCGCGTCGACGCGTCGGACGGGAAGCACGTCGCCGCGAGCGAGGCGCCAGTGCAGTCGCGTGATGGTCGCGTCACGTCGGGTCTGTCGCTCGTGCTCGCGAGCGGACGTTCGATCGCGGGCGTGGTGCAGGACGATGCAGGCCACGCGGCGCCGTTCGCCTCGGTCACGCTCGCGGGCGGCGACCCGGACCACCCCGTCGCGGGGTTGCCGCGCACGATGGTCACGGACGCGGCAGGTCGTTTCGTTTTCGCCGGCGTGGCGCAGGAGCCGTTCCGCCAGCGTCCGGCGCCGGTGATCGATCCGTCGAACCCGACCGCCACGCCGCCCGAGCCGCCGCCGCTTCCGCCCTACCTCGTCCTGTCCGCGCGCCGCGCCGGAGCCGCCGCCGAAGGCGAGACGCCGGCGGAAGAGACCCCGGTCGACCCGGCGCGCGAACTGCAGGAGCTGCGGCTCTCGAAGCCGTGAGTCCGATGCGACGCGATCGGCCGCTCGTCGTCGCACACCGCGGCGCGTCGATCGACCGCCCGGAGAACACGCTCGACGCGGTCGTTCTCGCGCGCGAGCAGGGGGCGGATCGCATCGAGGTCGACGTGCACCGCACCGCCGACGGCGCGATCGTCGTGCACCACGACGACGACCTGCTGCGCTCCGCCGGCGACCCGCGGCGCATCGACGCCTCGCACGCCGATGATCTGTGCTCGGTGCCGCTCGTCCGCTTCGCGCTCAGAGGCGATCGTGCACCGACCATCCCGACGCTCGGCGCGGTCGTCGAGGCCGCGCGCCCGGTACCGCTGCTGGTCGAGATCAAGCCGGTCGCGATCGGTCCCGACCGCGTCGTCGACGCCGTGATCGCCGCGCTGGACGCCGCTGGCGCGGGCGACGAGTCCGCGATCATCTCGTTCTCCGATGCGATCACGGCGCACGCACGCGCGCGGTTGGGGCCCGACCGCGCCGGGCCGATCCGCGGCAGCGAGAACGGGGCGGAGAGCTGGCGCGACCTCGCCGCGTCGCCCTCGCGGCTCGTGGTCGTTTCGCGGAGGATCGCCTCGCCCGATGCCGTGACGCAGCTGGCGAACGGGGGGAAGTCGGTGTTCGTGTACGCGCTCGACGACACGGACTCGGTGCGCGCCTACGCCGCGGCGGGGGCGGCCGGGATCATCTCGAACGCGCCCGCGAGCGCCCGCGCGGCGCTCGCGAGCTCACCCGCGGGGCGCGCACCCGCCCGGCCCGGGGCCGCTCGACCGGCCGGTCCGCGGCGGGAGCCTCGGCCGCGTCGGGCGCGTCGGGCGCCTGCGCTTCGACGCTCTTGCCGTTCGTGTTGCCGGACATCGCCTTCCAGACCTGCCAGACCACGACGACGACGATCGCCCCGATGACCAGCCGGTCGATGTCCCGGAGCCACGTCATCGCGGTCTCGATCGTGTCGCCGAAGTGGTATCCGAGCCAGACAGACACCGGCGCCGAGAGAAGCGCGCCCGCGAGGTCGAGGACGAGGAACGTGCGGTACTTCATGCCGAGCGTGCCGGCGCTGAAGTAGACGCACGCACGCACCCCGGCGACGAAGCGCGCGAAGAACACCACCTTGAGCGCGTGGGCGTCGAACTGCGCCTGGACCTTTGCCATGCGCTCGGCGTGGAGCAGCTTGCGGAAGAGCTTTCGTTCGAGCAGCCGCGGTCCGTAGCGCCGGCCGAGCCAGAACAGAATCGAGTCGCCAGCGAGGATGCCGACGACCGTCAACATCATCATCGGGACGAGCTGCGCCTTCCCCTCGAACACGATGACGCCGGCGCCGACCAGCGTGATCTCTTCCGGGATCGGCAGTCCGAGACCGCACAGGAGCAGCACGCCGAACACGGCGAGGTAGCCGTGCTCGAGCAGCAAGGACGAGAGGAGGAGGACGTCCAACGCGAACCCCGCGCGTCCGTTGCGCCGACTCGTTCGGCGCGGAGAAGCGCGGGGTCAGTCTAGGGAGGTCGCTTCGCCTTGTGGGCGGATTCCACTGCGGGTCAGCGCTGGACCCAGACCCAGCCGGCGCCGTTCCACGCCCAGTAGCCGCAGCTCGGCGGCGGCATCGGCGGGCCGGGCGGACCGGGCACCGCCATCACGGGAACCGCCCATGCCGGTGCGGGGCACGGCGCGGGGGCCGGCGCGTAGCGCCCGGCGTTCACCTGATCGAGCCCGTTGCCGATGAGCGCGCCGGAGAGCAGGCCGATCCCCGCGCCGATCAACGCGCCGCCGCCCGAGCCGTGGCCCGCCGCGTGGCCGATGATCGCGCCGGTTCCGGCGCCGAGCGCGCCGCCCGCGAGCGCCCCGCTCTGCGTGTAGGTCTGGCAACCGGTGCCAGCGAACAGGGCCGCGAGAAGCGCGGCTCCCGTCAGGTGCTTTCGGCTTCGAGTCGACATGCGGAGCCTCCTGCGTCGGATCGTGGTTCTCGGTCGGTCGGACCGGCGCGTGCCGCGGCTTCGGACCGCGCCCGGAAAAAAGTGGCCTGGCTACGGCAGCGTCTCGCCAGCGGTCGCGCGAGATTCCATTCGTTTTCCGGCGCGCCCGTCGCCGGCACCTCGGGTCACGGGCGCTCGAGCTTCCGCAGGAGCTCCCGCATCGCGGTCTGGCGGCGCTCGCGCGGGTGCTCGGGATCATATCCCGCGAGGTCTCCCATCCGTCTCTTCACCAGGACCGCCGCCGCGAGGCGCACCGTCGCGTCGTCGTGGTCGAGGAACGGGATCGCCCGGGCCGTCGGCACCGCCGCGACGTCCGCGGCCCGCGTCAGCGCATCGATGAGGGCCGCAGGGGAGCTCTCCGGGTCGGCCAGGACCGTTTCGATTCCGGCCGCTCCGGAACGCAGTGCCGCGTTCGCCGCGGAGCCCGCGCCGGCAAGCGCGCGCGCCTCGAGGTCGCTCGGGTCGATCGCGAGCGCCTGAGCGGCGAGCGCGCGCACCTGCTCCGGACGCGAGCGTGCCTCGAGCAGGAGCCGCTTCGCCTCGACCGCTCGATCGAGCGTGGTCGAAAACGCGGCGGCGCCCGCGCCGGGGATCGTCGAGCGGTCGACGGCCGAGCGTGGGTCGAATTCGAGCGCGCGCAGGAACGCGGCGTTCTCGATCGCGAACCGGATCGTGTCGTCCTTGTCGCGCGACAGGGCGAGGGCGACCACCGGCCGATCGTCCTCCATCACCGCGTCGCCGCCGCACGCCGCGAGGATCGAAGCGCGGTCAGCGACGCATGCCGCGAACACGGCCGCCGCGCTACCGACGCGCGCACGAGCGAGATCCGCCGCGACGTCCGGCGCCGCGGCGCGCGCGACGGCGCGCCCGGCATCGAAACGCGCCGCGCTCTCGTTCGCGCCGACCAGGAGCGCGCACTGGTCGAACAGGAACACCCACGCCGCCGGGAACTCCGACGCGAACGTCTTGAGGAGGACCCGGAAGTCCGCGACCGGCTGCACGTGGATCGGGATCCACTGGCACGCGACGCCGCCCGCGGCGAGGCGCGCGCGGCAGCGGCGATAGAACTCGGCCGTGTAGAAGTGGACCGCTGCGGGCGTGTAGGGCGGCAACGGCTCGAGCGTGATGACGTCGAACGAGTCCCCGTCGCGCGCGAGGAACTCGCGACCGTCGCCGACGTGGAATCGGGCGGCGCCGCGCGACGCAAGGTCGTGATTCGCTTCCGCGAACCAAGGCAGCAGCTCGAGCACCGCCGGAGACAACTCCACCACGTCGATCGTCCGCGCGCCGGAATGCAGCGCAAGTGAGCCCGCGGTGGTTCCCGTCCCGCAACAGATCACGAGCGAGCGCGCCGGCTCGCGCGCGAGCAAAGCGGGCAGATGTCCGAGCATGCGCATGTAGCCGTAGCGCAGGCCGGTTCCGGCGGCTTGGAACGCGTCGGTGTACAGCGCACGCCCTTCGCTCGGTCCGAGGTCCACGACCGTCGCGACGACCTGGCGATCCTCGCGCACCGCGAGGATCTCACGCTCGCCGGCTCGGGCGACGCCCGCCGCTCGGAACGGCGGCGTGAATGCGAGCAGCGGGCCGGCCTTCGGGACGAGCGCGAGCGCGGCGGCGACGACGATCGACGCGATCGCAAGGCGTTTTCCCCCGGCGAGCGCCCCGCCGAGCGCGAGCACGCCGCCCGCGCCGGCGACGACCGCGCGGATCGGCGCCGACTCGCCGGGAAGGACCGCCGCGACGACCAATCCGAGGACTCCGCCGGCGCAGGACGCGGCGTACAGCCGCGCCGCCGCACCGCGCTCCGGGATCCCGGACGCCGCGAGCGACGCGACGGCGAGCGGCAGAATCGCAGCCGAGAAGACGCACGTGGGCACGAAGAGGATCGCGGCGATCACCGCAGCGGCCACCATCTCCTGGCCCGCCGCAAACGTGCCGCCGCGACCGTGCGGCAGCGCTTCGACCACGCTCGCGAGATGCGGGTGGATGGCGAGCCCCACGAGAACGCCTGCGCTCGAGAGAACGAGGAGAACGCCGATCGGGATCGTCGGGCGCACGCCGCGCCGGACCAGGGCCCCACCGAGCACCGCTCCGATCGATGTGCCGACCAGGAGCGTCGCGAGCACCGCGGCCAGAGCACCGAAAAGGCCCGGCACGAAGAAGGTCAGCAACCGTCCCCACGCGAGCTCGAGCGCGAGCACGCCGGCTCCGGCGACGAACTGCGCGGCCAAGAGCCGGCGCGGGTCGATCGGCGTCGGGTCGGCCCGCGGCCCCGCGCCCATCTCCGGCGTGTCGTTCGCCGCGCCGCGGACCCCGCGAACGAGCAGCGCGCCGAGCACCGCCGCAAGCGCCGCGCCGTCGAGCACGTGCCGGCCGCCCACCGCGCGGAACGCGACGAAGCCGCCGGCGAAGGCGCCGATCGCGCTGCCGAGCGTCTCGAGCGCGTAGACGCCCGCGACGGCGGAACCGGCGCGGGCGCCGCGTCGCGCGAGCGCCACCAGCTCCGGCAAGAGCCGTCCGGCCGCGATCGCCGGCAGCAGGATCATCGGCGCGAGCACGAACCAGCGCGGGAGCGTCGGAAACCGCGCATCCTCGGCAGCCCGGATCGCCGCGAGAGCCGGCGCGGCGCAGCGCGCGGCGACGATCGCGACCGCGAGGACGACGAACGTCCGCACGGCTGCGCCGGACGACGCGCCGGCGCGCCGCGCGCGCGAGCCGAGCGCGAGTCCCGCGAGCCAGAGCGCGAGCACGATCGCCGCGGCGAGCGGAGTGTTCTCGACCAGGAGGCCGGCCTGGCGCGCGAGCGACAACTCGGTCGCCAGAGCGGCGAGCCCGAGCAGGAACGCCGCGAGCGCGCCCCTCACCCGTTCCCGTCCGCGGGCGCGTCGAGCCTCGAGATCAACTTCTGAGCGACGCTCCCCCACACCGGATCTTCCGCCAGCGATCGCAGGACCGTGCGCGCGGACGCATCGTCGCCGCGGAGCTTCGATGCGACCGCGAGCGACATCGCCGACATCCGCCCCGCGCGCTCCCCGGCGAGCGACGCGAGCGCGGCGCGCGAACCGGCGTCGTCGCCGAGCAGGAACTTCACGACCATCAGGTTCGCCAGATGGTCGACCGAGCCCGGCTCGAGCGCGGCGGCGCGCTCGAACGACCCGAGCGCCGCGGTGAGTTCGTCGAGCAGGAGGCGCGCGATGCCGTCCTGCTTCCACAAGAGCGCGTCGTCGGGACAGACGCGCAGCACGGCCTGGGTCAGCGCGACGACCTGCTGGTAGCGACGGTCCGCGAGCCGGCGCAGAGCGACCGCGGCGACCGCGTCGCGCGACTCGGGGTGCGTCGGGTCGCGCGAGAGCGCGATCACGTAGGCCTCGGCCTCGAGCTCCTCCTGTCGCAGCGGGTCCTCCGCGTACAGCCGCACGCGCAGGTTCCAGAAGTGTCCGCGCACGAACTGCGCGGTGGCGTTGACGCGGCGGCGCAGCGCGGCGGACTGGTTCTTCACCCGCTCCTCGTCCCAGTCGGCGGGGAACACGAGCAACTCCTCGATCGACCCGCCGAGCTCTCGCGCCAGGTTGTCGAAGTTGTTCACCGCCAGCACCGTCTCGGACTCGCGGGTCTTCGCCGCGCGGAATTCCACCAGCGGCCGGTCGATTCGGTTCACGACGCTCTCGTCGTCCGTCGCCTTCTTCCCCGTGAACGACGCGTCGATCGAGTAGCGATCTCCGAGGTAGAGACCGACGACGTCGGCGGGAGTCGCGAAGCCGACCTCTCGGAATGCGCGGCCGCGATCTCCCGCGAGACGCTTCGTCAAGGCATCGACGTCGATGCGGATCGGATCCACCGAGCCGACGAGCGCGACGACCGGCGCCGGCGCCGCGGGATCGCAGAGGAACAGGAGCGTCTCGGGGAACGCGAGGCGGAACGTGCGCGCGAGCAGTCCGAAGTCTTCGAAGCGCAACCGATGGAGCGGCACCCACTGGCAGAAGAGCCCGCCCGGCGCGAGTCGATCGCGCACCGCTTCGAAGTGCTCGAGGCTGTACAGCGCGCCCACGCCGTCGACCCAGGGGAAGTACGGGTCACCGACGACGAGGTCGTACTTCGCGCGCGCGCGACGCGCGAAGTCCACGGCGTCCGCGCGGATGACGCGCACGCCCGGCCGCTGCGGAAGCGCGACGCCCGACCCGCGGAACAGCGGCAGCGCGTCGATCACGCCGGGAACGAGCTCGACGGCGTCGAGCGACTGAACGCCGGCGTCGGCGATCCCCTCCGCGGTGGCGCCGGTCCCGATGCCGAGCACGAGCGCGGTTCGTGCATTCGGAAGCAGCGCTGCCGGCAAGAGACCCTGCCGTCGCTCGAGCCGCCGCGCCGCCGTGCCGCCGCCCTGACGTGCGACGCGATTGACGAACAGCGCCGGTCGAGGATCGTCGGCCGACCGCATGACCGTCACGTTCGAACCGCCGCTCTCGGAGTGCGCGACCAGGATCGGAAAGCGCGGATCGTCCGGCAGCGCGCGCGCGTCGCCGAGAAGGAGCGCGAGCAGGACCACCACGGCGCCCGCGCCGATCGGCGGCGCCTTCGCGCGGAACGGAGCGTCGATCGCGGCAGCGGCGGCGAGCAGGAGCGCGGCGATGGCGGCGATCGAGAATCGCATTCCCACCGCGGGCAGGAGCACGAACGTGGCGAGGCCGGCGCCGAGCGTGGAGCCCACGCCGTTCGCGAACAAGAGCGACCCGGCTCGGCGCGCGACATGCGCCGCCGGACGCGCGAGCAGACCCGCGAACGCGGCGCCGATCGCGACCGCCGGCACGACGAGGACGGAGCTGGCGACGAGGACCGGAATGGCGCCTCGGATCGCCTCGCCGCGCGCGAGGCGCACGAGCAGCGGGGGAGCGAACGCGAGCGCCGCGAGCGCGGCCGCGCCGAACGCGAACGCAGCCGCTCCCCGAACCCGCTCGACGCGTCCCGCGAGCGCGTTGCCGGAAGCGAGCCCCAGGAGGAAGACGATCAACACGCACGCGGTCGCGATGCTCGAGCCCGCGACGTACTGGAAGAGGAGGCGGGCTCCGAGCAGTTCCGCGGCGAGCAGAGCGAAGCCGAGCGCGGCCGCGACGAACCACTCGCGCGGCGTAGTGCGAGTCGCCGGAGACGCGAGCGAACCCGGCGCGGGCACGACCTCGCCCGCGTCGCCGGATTCGAGGGTCGCGAGGGGCGATCGCGTCGCGAGCGCCCCGGCGAGCGCCGCGACGGCCGCTGCGACGGCGCAGCTCATCCGCAACCCCAGCTCTTCGAACAGGACGAATCCCGCGAGCGCCGCGCCGGCGACGGCACCCGCGTTGTTCGCCGCCGAGAGGAACGCGACGACCGCGGGCCGCGTGCGCGCGCGCTCGTCGCCGCCGGCAGCGAGCGGAAAGGCCGCGCCAAGAAGGAGGCCGACCGGAAGGACGGTCGCGGCCGCGCCGAGCGCCGCCCGCAGCATCTCGATCTCGCGGACCCCGACGCCGTCGATGCCGGACGTCAGGCGATCGACCGACTCGACGATCCACGGAGCGATGAACATCGCGATCGCCGCGCTGCACGTCACGAGGACGAACGCGAGCCGCGCGACGCGCGGACGCCGCACCGCGCCGCCGCACGCGCTGCCGACACCGAGCGCGACGAGGAAGGTGGCGACCACGACCGCGAGGGATTCGACGGTCCCGGAGCAGCGAGCCGCGAAGAGCCGGATCGCCGTCGTTTCGAACAGGAGCGCCGCGAGGCCGGTCAGGAAGACGAGGGCGGACCAGGGCATTCTTCGCTCGGAACCGATCAGCCGCGTCCGGCGGGGTTGGACGCGAGATCGGCGGCGCGGGATTCTAGCGAGCGGACTTCCGGCGGTGACCGTCGCGCCGGCGTCCCGGGCGGAACGAAGTCTCGACCGCCTGCTGCAGCCGGCCGACGGCGGACTCCTGCACCTCGAGCGGCTTCGCGAAATCGATCGAGCCCTCGAAACGGGTGATGCGTCGCAGCACGTACAGCGCCGCCTCGCGCGTCGGCGCGGGCGCACTGTCGTCGTTCACGATGCGCCAGCTGCGCATCACGACCTGCGGCCCGCCGATCTCCACGAGGCCCTCGACGACCGCAGGCTCGATCGGGATGCGCGTCAGCTTTTGGAACATCCAGTCGAGGTCACGGCTCTGGACGCGCGACGCGACCAGCGCGGCCTTCGGCGAGACCTGGCGATCGGCGAGCAGCCGCTCGATCGTCGCGCGTGACTGCGTCCCGAACGCGATGGAGACCATCTGCGCGACGATTCGTTCGTCGTTCTCGAGCGTGGCGTACTCGCCCCCGCCGGCCGTCGCGATCGCTTTCAGCGAGCGCTCGGCGTCCTCCTGCCGATCGAGAGAGAATTGTCCGGCGCCCGTGAAGATCGCGCTGGTGAGCGTCGGCGGCTTCGAGAACGCGGCGGTGTGCAACCGCTGCTTCAGCCGCGCCTCCTCCTCCGGGTGCGGGGGCGCATCGCCGATCACGATCAGGATGCGATGGCTGTTCGTCCGCCAGTTCGTCTCGTCGATCGCGAAGTCGATCGCGGCGCGCTCGGCCTCGGGCACGTCGCCGCCGCCGCGGGCCTCGAGCGTCTCGAGGAAGTTCAGGATCGCGAAGCGGTCGTTCGAGAGAGGGACCGCGCGCGTGACGTACTCGTCGCCTTCGTCGCGAAACGCGATGATGCCGAGGCGCAGGCTCGGCACGAGCGACGCGAGGTCGTCGATGATGCGGTCGACCGTTCGCTTCGCCTGCGCGAGGAACGGATCCATGCTGGCGGTGGTGTCGACGAGGAACACGAGGTCGACTCCCCGGGTGCGGAGATCCTGCAGGCGCTGGCCCAACTGACCGCCAGCGCGCGCGAGGTCGACGCCCGGGCCGCCGAAACCGTCTCCACCACGGCCGCCGTATCGATCGCCCGACCGACCGACGCCGATGCCCGCGCGATGCATGAGGTCGATCGGCGGATCGTTGGATTCCGGCAGGTCGGAGCGGATCGGATCCAGCGGCTCCGGCACGTCGATCTCGGGCGGCGCCTCGATCGGCGGGTCCGGATCGGACGGGACGGCGGCGAGCTCCTCCGCCTCGTTCACGTCGACGGCGGGCGCGCGCTCGGTGATCGCGATGGAGACGCGCGCAGGGATCGGCGTCTCGCGGGTGGCCAGCTGCTGCTGCGCCGCGAAGTAGAGCACGACCGCGTGCACTCCCACCGAGATCGTCAGCCACTGCAGTCGCTTCAGCTCGCGGACGAGGACGTGCCGGAACTCCTCCGCGAAGCCCAGACCCGACGCCTGCGAGAAGACGGTGACCGGCCCGGGCGCGACCGGCTCGAGCCCGAGGTGGATCTCGCCGATTTGGATGCGCTCGTCGCCGGAGAGGAGCGCGCGCTCGACGCGAACCCCGCCGACTTTCACCGGGGCGCCGTCGATCGCCTCGAGGAAGACGTTCTCGCCACGGATCGTGAGCCGGACGTGGAACGGGCGGATCGACCCGTGCGCGAGTTGGAGGCCGGCCCGCTCGTCGGAGCCGATCGTGAGCGTGCGGAGCAGCGGGAACGGGCGGGGCAGGCCGTCGAGCTGGATGCGCCAGGTGCGGGTGGCGGGCAGGGCGTCGGGGCCGGCGGCGGCGTTCGCCCGGCCCGCGGCACCCCCGATCGGTCTGAATGCGCCCTGGCTCATGTGGATGGAATCGACCAATCCCGGCGCCGCCTGAACGGCTGTTCGGGCGTTCCGGCAGTTCCGCCGAGCGCGCCGCGCGGGACTATAGCGGGCTCGTCCACGTCAGTGACGCGGGGTTTCGCTCCACGGGGCGGGCAGTCCCGAGCCGCCGGTCGCGCTGGCAATCCGGATGATCTCGACCATCTCGCGAACGGCGCGCTCCATGCCGACGAGAATCGCCCGCGACACGATGCTGTGACCGATGTTGAGGTCGTCGAGCCCGGCGATCGCCGCGACGGCGCCGGTGTTCCAGTAGGTGAGCCCGTGACCGGCGTGAGCCACGAGGCCGGCGGAGCGCGCCTGCCGCACGGCGCGATCGAGCGCCGCCAACTCGCGGGCGCCGTCCGCGGACTCGCCGCGCAGCGTCGCCTCGGCGTAGCGGCCCGTGTGGAATTCGACCGCATGCGCCCCGAGCGCGCGCGCCGCTTCGATCTGCGCCGCGTCGGGATCGATGAAGAGGGA